>CAZSMG010000005.1:0-36865 GCA_964608075.1 uncultured Clostridium sp.
ACATATTGCACCAATAATGAAAAATGACAATGGAAATAAACGTAAATTAAGTAAAAGAAAAGATGCGGAAGCAGCAGTTGAGTATTATTTACAAATAGGAGTTCCTACAGATGCTGTAAACGAATATCTATTAAATATAGCTAATTCTACATTTGAAAATTGGAGAAGAGCAAATCCCGATAAGTCAATTGATGAATTTGAATTACAATTAAATAAAATGAGTGTAAGTGGAGCACTTTTTGATATGATTAAACTTTTAGATGTTTCAAAAGCAGTAATATCTAAATATACTGCACAAAAAGTATATGAAGAATCTCTAAATTGGGCTAAAAAATATGACGATGAATTAGTAAGAATATTAGAAAATAGAGAATATGCACTTAAAGTTTTTGGAATAGAAAGAGGAAATAAAAAGCCAAGAAAAGATATAGCTAAATGGAACGAAGTAAAAGAAAATATAGAATATATGTATGATGAAATCTTTTATAGTAAAGAGCAAAACTATGAGTATCAAGTAATTAGCAAAAAAGAAGATATAAAAAACATATTAAATTTGTATATAGAAAAATATTATGATGAAAAAGATGATAAACAAACATGGTTTGATAAAATAAAAGAATTATCGGGAGAATTAGGGTATGCTAAAGAAGTAAAGGAATTTAAGGAAAATCCAGATAAATATAAAGCACATGTAGGTGATGTAAGTACAGTTTTAAGAGTTGCGCTAACTGCAAGAACAAATACGCCAGATATGTACGAGATAATGCAAGTTTTGGGTAAAGATGTAATTACAAAAAGATTTAAGAAAGCAATTGAAATGTTTAGAGGTTAGAGGTATAAATATGGAATATAATGTAGGAGATATTGTAAGAACAAAAAAAGTTCATCCATGTGGAAGTAAACTTTGGGAAATAACAAGAGTAGGTGTTGATTTTAAATTAAAATGTCAAGGATGTGGACATGTTATTATATTAGAAAGACAAAAAGCATTAAAAGCAATTACTAAGAAAATAGAAGATTAAAAAAGTAATAAAAGGAAATATTAATATGGATAATAAAATACAGATAGAAACAAGAACTTTAGAAGAATTACTTTTAGAACTTAGAACAAAACAAAATTTAACATATATTGATATAGTATATAAATTAAGTAATGTAGGAATATATATAGATGAAAAGAAAGTAAAAAAATGGGAGATAGGTCTTATATATCCATCAACAGATGAAATATATAAAATTTCAGAAATATTTATGTTTCCTGTAGAAAATATAATAACAGCAAAATCTAATAGTTATAAAAAAGGTATGGATTCTATACATGTAATGGCAATAAAGTGGTTTTGTTATATTACAGGTGCATCAATAAAATTAGGAGTTATATTATCATATACTTTTATAATATTAGCATTAGTATATGCATTTATGTTTTTTATTGATTGTGTAAATATATTTAATGGAGGCTAAACGTAAAATAAAATGTAGATATTTGTAATAATATGAAACATTTTAATCATAAAAGAATAATATATACTATAGCATATTTTAATTTATGCTATGGTAGGAGGTGGATCTGTAATGGAGCCAGAAAATTATGATTGTTATGAGAAATGCGACAAAAGACCATGTAAGTGTTTAAGCCTTATTTTAAGCATATTATTTACAGCTGTAATAGGTGTAATTGGATTAATATTAGGAGCAGTTTTTGCAACAGCTCTTATAGCTAATTTAGCTGTACTAATTGCTACTGCTGTAATATTAGCATTTTTATTTATTTTAACAATAATCTATAAGATTTGTGAATGTAAAAAAAGAAAATGTAAATAAAAAAACAGATATATGGACTGAAGAATATTCGGTTCATATATTTGTTTTTTAATTTATTTTATATATTCATCTATAATATTCCATACATCTTCTTTATAAATTTTTCTTTCAGAAGAAAATGGTAGACAAATACCATCTCCAATAGGATTAATTTCTTTTGATAATCTTTTTGTTTCACTATCTACTTTAGTTATTGCAATTTTATCTGCTTTATTTGCCAAAATAATAAAAGGTAATTTAGAACTTATAACATAATTATACATAAGTTTATCATTTTCAGTAGGGGAATGCCTAATATCAAGTAAAAAAATTATAAGACAAATTTGATTTCGTTTTGCTAAATATTCTTCAATAAAATTTCCTACCTTCACTTGTTCTTCTTTAGACATTTTGCTATATCCGTAGCCAGGTAAGTCAACAAAATAAAATGAATCATCTATATTATAAAAATTGATTTGTCTAGTTTTTCCTGGTTCACTACTTGTTCTTGCTAATTTTTTTCTATTTATCATTGTGTTTATAAAACTTGATTTACCTACATTAGATTTACCTACAAGCACTATTTCTGGTAAATTATTTTTAGGATATTGACTAGGTTTAACTGCTGATATTTCAAATTTTGGATTTTTAACTATCATATAATTGCTCCTTCAATTTAATATATTTATAATAACATATATACTCAATTTTTTCAATGTTTTTAATAGCAAGAAGTCCATCTATTATAGATGGACTTTGCATAGTAAGTTAGATAGCTTAATGAGGCTTTCTTATAATGGTATCTTCATTGTTTGGTCCGATACCAATATAAGTAACAGGAACTTTCGTAAATTGTTCAATAAATCGTACAAACATTCTAGCCTTATAAGGAAGATCCTTATAGTTTTTACAACCTTCAGGAATTTCCCATCCGCCTTCAAATGTTACATAGTTTGGAGTTGGTTCTTCGCCAGTTACTTCAATATCTGTTGGGTAATAACTAATTTCTTTGCCCTGATAGATATAACTAGTACAAACTTTGATATAACCAAGTTTATTACCAATTACCCCAATAGTGTCTAAATGGTTAAGACAAATGTCTGTATATCCTCTAGTTTTAGGAAAGGCTATCAAATCTAACCATCCGCATCTTCGTGGCCTGCCTGTAGTAGTACCATATTCGTGCCCAAATTCTCTTATGATTTTACCTACCTCATCATCGAGTTCAGTAGGAAATGGTCCATTACCAACCCTAGAGCAATAAGCTTTAATAGTTGCTATTACTTTTTTTGTATATGTAGGACCAAGTCCTCCGCCTGAAAGTGTTCCAGATGGATTACATTGAGAACTCGTACAATTAGGATAGTCTCCAGTTAGAACATCCAAATGATCTGCCTGTGCACCTTCAATAACGATTTTATCGCCATTATTTAATGCATCAGCAATTACTGGTTCAGGATTTCTTATATATGGAGCAAGATTTTTCTTTGCTTCCATACAGAAGTCGTAAAGCTCCTGAATAGTATACTTAATATCATTTTTCTTAAGGTCATGCTTATGGAATTTTAAAGCACGCTTTAAGAGTTCCTTTAAGCTATCTTCATGACGGAACAAATCCTGCATTCTTATGCCAGTACGTTTTGCTAAATCCTCATAAGAAGGACCAATGCCACGCTTAGTAGTACCGATACTATTCTTCCCACGCATTTTTTCTTGAATACCATCTAAATCAATAAGGTAAGGCATAATAATGTGTGCACAATCAGAGATTATCAATTTTTCTGGAGTAACATCAACATACTTAGAAAGTAATTGAATCTCTTTGTGAAGAACTTTTGGATCAATAACAACACCATTACAAATAATGGCTGTTGCCTGCTCAGAGATAATACCACCTGGCACCAAATGAAGCGGAATTTTATTTCCCTCATAATATATAGTATGACCTGCATTGTTGCCACCAGTTGTTCTTAATACCAACCGGGCATCTTGTGCTTCATAGGCTGCAACTTTGCCTTTTCCTGAATCACCCCAATAGCTATCTACAACAATAGTTACACATGGTTTAATTTTTCCCATCTGCATATCTCCTTTCTTAAGTTAAAAATAATGATTTTTAGTTACTATAAAAGGTTACTTCCAAAATTACTATGCATAAAATTATATCACATTTTTATGTAAAACACAATATAAATATTTAATTTAGTACTTTTAACAGCAAGAAAATACATTTTAATATTTACAAAATATGTGAGAGATGATTAAATACAAAATAGAAATTTGGTTTTAAAAATTAATTCTAAAAATTTAAATCGTAAAATTTAATTCATAAGTGTAAAATTCTTACACAAAAATAATCAAAAAAATTGAATAAAGCAAAAAAATATGCTAGAATAGGAGGTGATAAATGAACTATTTAAAACCAACAAACGATTTTATATTCAAAAAAATATTTGGCCAAACAAAAAATGCAGACATATTAAAAGACTTAGTAGAAGCAATATTACCAGAAATAAAAATAGACAAAGTAGAAATAAACAAAGATGTATCATTAGAAAGAAAGATAATGACAGAAAAATTAGGGATGCTAGATATAGTAGCAACATTAAACAACAACACAAAAATAAATATAGAAATGCAAGTAAAAAACTACTATAACACAATAGAAAGGTCACTATTTTATATAACAGGAATGTATCATGAAAACTTAGAAAAAGGAACAGACTATACAGAAATACCAAAATCGATATCAATATGGATAACAGACTATAATATATTTGAAGAAGGACTAATACATGAAAAAGCAAGATTAAAAAGAGACTACGAAAATAAAATACTAACAAATAAATTAGAACTGCATTACATACAACTACCAAAATTCAAAGAAAAAAGCAAAAGAATAACAAACAAATTAGAACAATGGCTAACATTCATAAAAAATGAAAATGTGGAGGAAATAAAAATGATAGAAAATAAATATATAAAAAAAGCAGAAAAAGAGCTAGAATATTTAACAGGAGATGAAGAAACAAGAAGACTAGCAGAACTCCGCGAAAAAGCCATAAGAGATGAAATGGCAGCAATGGCAAAAGCAAAGAAACAAGGAATAACTGAAACTAAACAAGAAGTTGCCAAGAAAATGTTAGAAGAAAAAGTTGATATTGATATAATAATAAAAGTTACAGGATTAACAAAAGAAGAAATAGAAAAAATATAGAAAATAAATAAAACCAAATTTCTTATTTTAATTTAAAAAGTTAGTAAAATAAATAAAAATTTAAATAAAGTTAACAGCAAGAAGAGGGTTCCTATTTTAGGATACCCTCTTTTATAGCATTTATTTTTTAGGAGTTATTTTTTCTAATCCTCCCATATATTGTCTTAAAACTTCAGGAATAATAACACTTCCATCAGCTTGATAATTATTTTCAACTATAGAAATTAACATACGAGGAGGAGCAACTACAGTATTATTTAATGTATGTGCAAAATAATTTCCATTTTCTCCTTTAATTCTAATACCAAGACGCCTTGCTTGTGCATCTGTTAAGTTAGAACAACTTCCAACTTCAAAATATTTTTGTTGCCTTGGTGACCATGCCTCTACATCAACACTTTTTGCCTTTAAATCTGCTAAATCTCCTGAGCAACATTCTAAAGTACGTACAGGTATATTCATACTTCTAAAAAATTCTACTGTATATGACCACATTTTATTGTACCAATCCCAAGAATCTTCTGGTTCACATACAACTATCATTTCTTGTTTTTCAAATTGATGTATTCTATATACTCCACGTTCTTCTAATCCATGAGCACCTTTTTCTTTTCTAAAACAAGGAGAATAAGATGTCATAGTATATGGCATATCTTCCTTTTTTAGAATTTGGTCTTTAAATTTACCAATCATAGAATGCTCGCTAGTACCAATTAAATATAAATCTTCACCTTCAATTTTGTACATCATTGCATCCATTTCTTCAAAGCTCATAACGCCTGTTACTACATCACTTCTAATCATATATGGTGGAATACAATATGTAAAACCTTTATTTATCATAAAATCTCTTGCATATGTTAAAACAGCAGAATGAAGTCTTGCAATGTCACCAATTAAATAGTAGAAACCTTGTCCAGCTACACGTCTTGCACTATCTAAATCTAAACCACTTAAATTTTCCATAATTTCTCCATGATATGGAATTTCATAGTCTGGAACAATTGGCTCACCATATTTTTGAATTTCAACATTTTTAGAATCATCTTCCCCAATTGGAACAGATTCATGAATAATGTTTGGTATTTTCATCATTTTAGATTTAATTTCTTCTGCATATTGTTCTTCTAATTTCTCATTTTCTATAAGATTATCATTTAATTTTTGAACATCAGCTTTTATTTTTTCAGCTTCTTCTTTTTTACCATTTTTCATAAGATTACCAATTTGAGTACTTAAGTTTTTTCTTTCTGCTCTTAAATTATCACCATTTAGCTTTGTTTCTCTATACTTTTGGTCTAACTCAATAACTTCATCAACTAAACAAAGTTTATGATCTTGAAATTTTTTCTTTATATTTTCTTTAACAATATCAGGATGTTCTCTTAAAAATTTTATATCAATCATTTTTATATTGCTCCTTTTGCTTTAATTTTCTAATAATGCATATTATATAATAAATTATAATAATTAGCAATAAATTGGAAACAATAAATAAAATAAATTATTAATTTAAAGGAAAATAAAATGAATTTGTTTTTAGAAATTATTAAATTTATTATATATTCTTTATTTATTGTTATTATTTCAAAATATATATTGGTTATAACTTTAAGAAAGCTTGCAGAAAATTTAAATTTAAAACCTAAATCAGTAGGAAATATAGCAGGATATGCGACATCAATGCCAGAATTACTTACAATAGGGGTATCGAGCTTTAATGGATTAATTG
Organism: uncultured Clostridium sp.; assembly: GCA_964608075.1. GTDB lineage: Bacteria > Bacillota > Clostridia > TANB77 > CAG-508 > CAG-269. Next base: position 6,753 of record CAZSMG010000005.1, read on the forward strand.
ATGCAAGTATTTATAATGTAATAAGTTCAAATGTTATAAATTTAATTCAATATATTTTTGCAATTATATTAAATAAAAATTATAAAGTATTAAAAAATAAGGCTTTAATAATGGATATTGTTTTAGTATTAATTACTATATTTATTCCGTTATTTTTTATTATATTTAATATGAATATAAATACAAATATAGTTCCAGCTTTTATTATTTTATATTGTTTGTTTATATTATTAAATAGTAGCTGTCATAATTTGTATTTAAAAAAATATGAAAATGAAATTATTAAGGAGAAAAAAGAAAAAAGAAAAGTCTTAGATAGAAAAGGTAAAATAAAAGCCTTAAAATATATTTTATATTTACTTTTAACAGGTGTTTTATTATTTATAATAGGTGATAAACTTGGAAATACTTTAGAAGTATTATGTAATAGTTTTAATGTACCTCAAGTAATTGTTGGAATTATATTAGGATTTATTACAAGTATACCAGAGCTTATAACTTTTTTTGAATCTCAAAGACATCATAAGAGAAAAAATAATAATATATCTGGAGTAGTCGAAGCAACAAATAATTTATTAACTTCAAATATTTTAAATTTATTTGTTATTCAGTCTATTGGAATTTTAATATATATCTTTATATAAATAGTGAATAAAAACATTTAAAAAACATATAATACTAAAAATTGTATTTTAAGGAGATATTATGCAAGAGCAATATATTAGAGAACAAAATATTATTGAAAAAACAGAAGAAGAGAAAAAAGTAGAATTGATTAAAAGTATAATAGCTGCTAAAGAAGAACTTAAAAATGCAAGTAATAATTTTGAGCATGCAGAACATGATATGGTAGATTATTACACATATCAAATAAAAGCAAGTGAGGAAAAATTAGATTATTTAATAAAAAAAGCAAAGTTAAAAGGAATTGTCTTAGATAGGATAAATGAATTAAAAATAAGAAAGAATAGAGAAAATGAAGCAGTTTAAGTAATATTTGTCCAAAACTTTTCATAAAGATAGTAATAAGTTTTATTACTATCTTTTTTTGAGGTGAATTTAAATGGATTATAATATAATAGTTTTTTTAGCATGCATTTGTTTCTTGTTTTTAATAGGTAGAATTTTTATTTTACCTATTAAAAAGATATTAAAGTTGGTTTTTAATTCAATACTTGGGGGATTTTTAATATTTATTATAAATATTATTGGTAGTAGTTTTGGATTTCATATAGGTCTTAATCTATTTACTTCTATATTGATTGGTCTACTTGGAATTCCAGGAGCTATTGTTCTAGTATTAATAAAAATAATAGTAGGATAAATTTGTTAAAATATTGATTATATTGACATAATATGATATAATTTAGAAGTCACTTTTTAACTTATTCATCGCACTAAATAGTGCACGGAGGTATTATAATGAGTAGAGTAGCTATTTGTGGTTATGGAAATCTTGGCAAAGGAGTTGAAAAAGCCATTTCCAAAGCCAAAGACATGGAACTTGTATGTGTTTTTACACGTAGAGATCCAAAAGATGTAACAATTGATTCATCAGTTCCAGTTGTTAGCGTTGATCACCTTTATGTTTGGGAAGATGATATTGATGTTGTAATTATGTGTGGAGGATCTGCAAAAGATTTACCTGGGCAAGTACCAGAATTTGCAAAGTATGTTAATACTGTTGACAGTTTTGACACACATGCTAAAATTCCAGAATACTTTGATAAGGTGGATGATGCCGCATATAATTCATACCATGTATCAATTATCTCTGGAGGCTGGGACCCTGGTATGTTTTCTCTTAATCGATTATATGCAAATGCAATTTTACCTCAAGGTAAGGACTATACTTTTTGGGGTAAAGGAGTAAGCCAAGGACATTCTGATGCAATAAGGCGTATTGAGGGCGTTAAAGATGCCAGACAATATACCATTCCAATTGAAGATGCAATAAATCGTGTAAGAGCAGGAGAAAATCCAGAGCTTTCTACAAGAGAAAAGCATTTAAGAGAGTGCTATGTTGTTGCAGAAGAAGGAGCTGATAAGGAGGCAATTGAGAAGGCAATTGTAACAATGCCAAATTATTTTGCAGACTATGACACAACAGTTCATTTCATAACTGAAGAAGAACTGAAAGCTAATCACAGCGGGCTTCCTCATGGTGGATTTGTTATCCGTTCTGGTGAAACAGGCGATGGAAACAAGCAGATAATTGAGTATTCACTTAATCTTGATTCAAATCCAGAGTTTACAGGTTCTGTACTCGTAGCACTTGCGCGAGCAGCATGTCGTTTTTATGACGAAGGTGATTATGGAGCTAAGACAATCTTTGACATTCCACCTGCATATTTATCAGATAAGAGTGAGGAACAGCTGAGAGCAACATTGCTGTAAGAGCTACTTTATCGCAAAGGGTTAAGTTTATAAACTTAACCCTTTACTTAACATTAGAGTAAAACCCCAGCTATGCTGGGGGCATTATAAAACTTATAGTTTTGCGTAGAGTAACAAAAAAACCAACTCAGACATGATATAATATTTAAAGTTTGACAGCTAAAATATAAATCATGAAAGGAGTTGGTTGTATGAAAAGTTCATACACAGAAAGTTTAGCACATACAACATGGGAATGCAAGTACCATATTGTGTTTGCTCCAAAATTTAGAAGAAAAGAGATATATGGAACACTAAAAAGAGAAATAGGAATGATATTGAGAGAATTATGTAGAAGAAAAGAGGTAGAAATAATAAATGTAGAGGCATGTCCAGACCATATACATATGTATGTAAGCGTGCCACCAAAGTTGAGTATATCAAGTTTTGTAGGATATTTAAAAGGAAAGAGTACATTAATAATATTTGAGAGGTACGCGAATTTAAAGTATAAATATGGAAACAGAGCATTTTGGTGTACATGATATTATGTAAGTACAATAGGGAATAACAAGTCAGCAGTATATAGGTATGTTGAAAATCAATTGAAAGAAGATATGATGACAGATCAAATAACAATAAAAGAATATAAAGACCCTTTTAAGGGTAGCAAGTAAAAATAACGCAAGTGTAAATGGCGATAGCTGTCAAACTGGGGGGCACTTCAGTGCTAGCTAGTATTAAGGCCTTATAGGCCGATATGAAAATCCCCCAGTTATACTGGGGGATAATTATATATTATTACATTTATTCAACAGTAACTGATTTTGCAAGATTTCTTGGTTTATCAACATCTAATCCTTTTTCTATAGAAACATAGTATGATAAAAGTTGCAAAGGAATTACTGAAATAACTGGTGATAAAAGTGCGGAAATTTCTGGAATTTTAATTACATAATCAAAACTATTTAAATCTAAATTTTGATTTGTAATTACAATACTTGTCGCTCCACGAGTAATAACTTCTTGAATATTACTTACAGATTTTTCTACTAATGTAGAATCTGTTAAAATGCTTACAACTGGTACACCATCTTCTATTAAAGCAATAGGACCATGTTTTAATTCCCCTGATGCATAGCTATCAGAATGAATATATGATATTTCTTTTAATTTTAATGAAGCCTCTTGTGCAACAGCATAATCAATTCCTCTTCCTAAGAAGAATACATCTCTTTTAGAATACATTTTTTTAGCAATTTCTTTTATTTGATCTACACATTTTAAAACTTCTTCTGATTTTTCAGATAGTTTTAAAATTTCCTTTTTGATATTTTCTATTCTACCTGGAGTAGAACTTTCTAATATTTGAGCAAAATATAATGCCATTATATTTAATAAAACAAGTTGTGATGTATATGCTTTTGTTGATGCAACAGCAATTTCTGGACCAGCGTGAGTATATACAAAATAATCTGCTTCTCTTGTAATAGAGCTTTCTATAACATTTGTAACAGCAATTGTTTTAGCACCTTTAGATTTAGCAAGTTTAAGAGCAGCAATAGTATCTGCAGTTTCTCCTGATTGACTTATATAAATACATAAGGTTTTCTCATCAATTAATGGATCTCTATATCTAAATTCAGATGCAACTTCAACTGTAACTGGAATTTTACATAGTTTTTCAAAATTAGATTTGACTCCAAGACCTGCATGCATAGCTGTACCGCAAGCTACGATATATATTTTATTTATTGTAGATAAATATTCTTTAGTAAGAGATAGACCTTCAAAGTGAATAGTTGGAGTATTTAAAGAAGTTCCGATTGTTTCTCTTATTGATTTTGGTTGTTCATAAATTTCCTTTAACATATAATCATCAAAGCCATCTTTGTCAGCACTATCAGCAGATAATTCTACTGATTTTAATTCTTTTGAAAGTTCAGTTAAGTCATTATCATAAAATTTAATAGTTTCTTTATTTATTACTGCAATTTCTCTATCATTTAAGAAATAGAAATTATTAGTATTAGAAATTAGAGCAGGTATGTCAGATGAAATGAAAGTTTCATCATCAGATTTTCCTATAACTAAAGGACTATCTTTTCTTGCTACTATCATAGTATCTGGAATAGCTTTAAAAATTACTTCTATTGCATAACTTCCAATTAAATCTTTACAAGTATTATTTACAGCTTTTAAGAAATCATTTTCTTTTTTATAATAATAATCAATTAAGTTTGGAATAACTTCTGTATCTGTTTCAGAATAAAAAGTATATCCATTTGTTTTTAAAAATTCACGAAGTTCATTATAGTTTTCTATAATACCATTATGTACTACAGCAAATCGATTGCTATTATCTAGATGAGGATGTGAATTTTCTTTTGAAGGCTTTCCATGAGTTGCCCATCTAGTATGAGCAATACCAATACATCCTTCTAAATTATTTATTCCATCTAAATCATATAAATTTTTAACTCTACCTTTATTTTTCATAACAGATATAGAGTCTTTTTCTATTGTTGCAATACCAGCTGAGTCATAACCTCTATATTCTAATTTTAAAAGCCCATTAATAAGTATAGGACTGGCTTTTTTAGTCCCCACATAACCTACAATTCCACACATTGTAAAATCCTCCTTAAAAATTTTATTGGAATTGAAAGCATACAAATAATAGTTACTAATATTAACTTTGTTACAATATTGCTATTGATTTTTATTAATATCTTTGACAGTAACCTTGCCACTAAAGCATCCGCCGAATATTTCGATAACTTTAGACCTCGTCAACAATATATAATTGTCCAGGCGCTTAAAATAAAACCTAAACTCCTTTCTTTAAATTTTTATTATTTGACTTTCAATTTACTTTATTATATTACAACAATATTAAAAATGTTGCAAGTTTTTTAAAAGAATTTATAACAAAAAAGATACTTAAGAATAATAATTCAAAAGTATCTTCTTTGTTGCATATCTAAAAAGATATGATAGAGGATTAAAAGGTGTTTACATTTAATTTTTCAACAATTGTTGAAATAAAGGTTGAATTGCTTGGTTTTTTGCTCCAATAGGAAATAGTATTTCCAGACATGGAGCAAATTAGCTCATGATTAGCTTTTTCCCAGCCAATTTCAATTGCATGGAAAATTGCACGTTCAATACTTTCCCGAGAAGTGCCATACTTCTTAGCAATAGTAAGATATAATTTTCCTATTATAGAGTCAAGCAATGAGATGTCCTTGATGCATAAAAGTATAGCATTAGATAGGTATTTAAAACCACATAAACTACATGGAATACCTAACTTTTGCAACATATTTGAGATTTTACTTTCCAATTCATCTTTTGGTCGTAATTCCTCAACAATAGTTGCAATAAAGGTTGAATTGCTTGGTCTTTTATTCTCATGAGAAAGAGTATTTCCAAACATGGAGCAAATTAGCTCTTGATCAGCTTTTTTCCAGCCAATTTCAATTGCAAGGCGAATTGCACGTTCAATATTTGTCCAAGAAGTGCTATACTTCTTAGCAATAGTAGGATACAATTTTCCTATTATAGAGTCAAGTAACGAGATATCCTTTATGCATAAAAGTATAGCATTAGATAGGTATTTAAAACCACATAAACTACATGGAATGCCGAACTCACACAAGATGTTTGAAATTTTACTTTCCAATTCATCTTTTGGTCGTAATTCCTCAACAATAGTTACAATAAAGGTTGAACTGCTTGGCTTTTTGTTCTCATGAGAAAGAGTGTTTCCAAACATGGAGCAAATTAGCTCTAGATCAGCTTTTTCCCAGCCAATATCAATTGCATGGAAAATTGAACGCCGAATATTTTTACAAGAGGTGTCATACTTTTTAGCAAGAGCAGGATGCAATTTTTCTGTTATAGAGTCAAGCAATGATATATCTTTAATGCATAAAAGTATAGCAGTAGATAGGTATTTAAAACCAGATAAACTACATGGAATGCCGAACTTACGCAACATGTTTGAGATTTTACTTTCCAATTCATCTTTTGGTCGTAATTCCTCAACAATAGTTGCAATAAAGGTTGAATTGCTTGGTCTTTTGTTCTCATGAGAAAGAGTATTTCCAAATATGGAGCAAATTAGCTCTTGATCAGCTTTTTCCCAGCCAATTTCAATTGCATGGCGAATTGCACGTTCAATACTTTTCCAAGAAGTACTATACTTCTTAGCAATAGCAGGATACAATTTTCCTATTATAGAGTCAAATAATGAGATATCCTTGATGCATAAAAGTATAGCAGTAGATAAGTATTTGTAACCAGACAAAAGATCTGGAATACCTAACTTCCGCAACATATTTGAGATTTCAATCTCAAGATTTTTACCTTTTTCATTTTGTGTGTTCATAAAAAATCCTCCTTTTTATTATTGCTAAACAATATTAATGTATATATTATACTAAATTCTGACCAAAAAGTCAATTTATGTAAATCAATTTATAACAAAAAAGATACTTAAGAATAATAATTCAAAAGTATCTTCTTTGTCACATATCTAAAAAGATATGATAGAGGATTAAAAGGTGTTTACATTTAATCTTTTAATAATTGTTGCAATAAATATTGAATTGCTTGGTATATCCGTATTTCCAAACATGGAGCAAATTAACTCTTGATCAGCTTTTTTCCATCCAATTTCAATTGCATAAGCAATTAAACGATAAATTTTTATATAAGAAGCATTATACTTTTTAGCAATAGTACGATATAAGCATTTAGTTGGATACTCAAGTAATGTAATATCTTTGATGCATAAGAGTATAGCAGTACATAAGTATTTATAACCAGATAAATTATATGGAATACTTAACTTTTGCAACATATCTGAAATTTGACTTTCTAATTCATTTTTTGGTCGTAATTTCTCTACAATAGTTGCAATAAAGGTTGAATTGTCTGGCTTTTCGTCCAAATAGGAAATAGTATCTCCAAATATGGAGTAAAGTAGTTTCTGATCAGCTTTTTCCCATCCAATTTCAATTGCATGGCGAATTGCACGTTCAATACTTTCACAAGAAGTCCCATACTTCTTAGCAATAGTAGAATATAATTTTCCTGTTATAGAGTTAAATTCTTTAATGCATAAAAGTATAGCACTAGATAAGTATCTATAACCAGATAAATTATATGGAATACCTAACTTTTGCAACATGTTTGAAATTTGACTTTCCAATTCATCTTTTGGTCGTAATTCCTCAACAATAGCTGCAATAAAGGTTGAATTGCTTGGTTTTTTGTTTGCATGAGAAAGAGTATTTCCAAACATGGAGCAAATTAACTCTTGATCAGCTTTTTTCCATCCAATATCAATTGCATGGAAAATTGAACGCCGAATATTTTTACAAGAAGTGTCATACTTTTTAGCAATAGCAGGATACAATTTTTCTGTTATAGAGTCAAGCAATGACATATCTTTAATGCATAAAAGTATAGCACTAAATAAGTACTTGTAACTATTTAAATTGCATAATATACCTAACTTCCGCAACATATTTGAGATTTTACTTTCCAATTCATCTTTTGGTCGTAATTCCTCTACAATAGTTGTAATAAAGGTTGAATTGCTTGGACTTTTGTTATTATGGGAAAGAGTATTTCCGAATATGAAGCAAACTAGCTTCTGATCAGCTTTTTCCCATCCAATTTCAATTGCACGACTAATTGCCATTTCTACTCCTTTAGGTGTAGAGTCATGCTTCTTAGCGATGGCAGGATACAATTTTCCTGTTATAGAGTTAAGTAATGAGATATCTTTAATGCATAAAAGTATAGCACTAGATAAGTATTTGTAACCAGCTAAATTGCATGGAATACCTAACTGCCGCAATATATTTGAGATTTTAATCTCAAGATTTTTACCTTCTTCTTTTTGTATGTTCATAAAAAATCCTCCTTTTTATTATTAATAAGCGATATTAATACATAAATTATACTAAATTTTTACCAAAAAGTCAATTTATGTAAATCAGTTTTTATGATTAACAAATTTAAAAAGTTGCAAGTACTAAAAAAAAATAATATAATAATAATTATAGGGGGATAATAAAAATGGAAGATATAAAAATATTAATAAATGAATCTAAATTAATGAAAAGAATATCTGAACTCGCTAAACAAATTGAAAAAGATTATGAAGGAAAAGAAATTATATTTATAGGAATTTTAAAAGGAGCAGTTCCTTTCATGTGGGAGCTTTCAAAAAGGATAAAAAATACAATAAAATTTCAATATATGGATCTTTCTAGTTATGAGGGCAAAGAAAGTACAGGGGAAATAGTACTAAATAAAGGATTAAATGAAAGTATAGAAGGAAAAGATGTAATAATTGTAGAAGACATTGTAGATACAGGCAATACTTTAGAATACCTAAAAAAATACTTATTAGATAAAAACCCTAATAGTGTAAAAATAGTAACGTTACTTAGTAAACCTTCAAGAAGAGTTGTAGAAATAGGTGTAGATTACATAGGATTCAAAATTGAGGACAAATTTGTAGTTGGTTTTGGATTAGATTATAATCAAAAATATAGAAATTTACCATATATAGGATACATAGAATAATCCATTTTGGAGGATGAAATGTTTAATATAGAAGAAGAACTAAAAAAACTTCCAGGAAAACCTGGAGTTTATATAATGAAAGATAAAGATGATAATATTATCTATGTAGGAAAAGCAATATCACTTAAAAATAGAGTAAGGTCATATTTTAGAAAAACAAATAAAACTGAAAGAATAAAAAAAATGGTAAGCCTAATTGACCATTTTGAATATATAGTAGTAGATAATGAAGCAGAAGCATTAATTTTAGAATGTAATTTAATTAAGAAAAATAGACCTAAATTTAATGTTTTACTAAAAGATGATAAAACATATCCATATATAAAAATAGATTTAAAATCTGATTATCCTGGGATATATATAACAAGAAAAGTTATAAATGATGGGTCTAAATATTTTGGACCATATGCAAATCCAGGTTCTGCAAAAGAAATGGTTGATTTTATAAAGCAAAAATATAGAATCCGTCAATGTAGAAATTTTAAATCAAATACAAGAGCTTGTTTAAATTATCATATAAAAAGATGTATGGCACCTTGTATGGAGTATATTTCTAAAGAAGACTACGCAAAACAAATAAACGAGATAATAGATTTATTAGAAGGAAAGACAGATAAATTACTAAAAGAATTAGATATAAGAATGAAAGAAGCATCAGAAAAATTAGATTTTGAAGAAGCTGCATATATAAGAGATAAAAAAATGGCTATTGAAAGGGCATCTGAAAAGCAAAAGGTTTCTAACATTTCTGAAAATAATATAGATGTTATAGGACTTGCTAAATCAGAATTAGAAGTATGTATTGAGGTGTTTTTTGTACGCTCAAGTAAAATGGTTGGAAGAGAACATTATTTTTTTAAAGATTTAAAAGAAATGGAAGATAAAGAAATTTTATCAGGATTTATAAAACAATATTATTTAGGAAATCCGAATATTCCAAATAAAATTATGATAAAAGAAGAATTAGAAGATAAACAAGCAATTGAAGAATGGTTATCCACAGAACTTGGAAAAAAAGTGGAAATCAAGACGCCTAAAAAAGGTGAAAAGTTAAGATTTGTTGAAATGGCAGAACTAAATAGTAAAGTTACTTTGGAAAATAAACTTAAAAATAAAAACGAAATTTTATTAGAAATAAAAGAAGTATTAAATTTAGAAAAATTACCAAGAAAAATAGAGACATATGATATTTCGAATATATCAGGTCAGTTTATAGTTGCTGCAATGTGTGTTATGCAAGATGGAGAGATAAAGAAAAATTTATCAAGAAGATTCAAAATAAAAACAGTATATATGCAAGATGATCCAAGATGTATGGAAGAAGTTATCACAAGAAGAATAAAGCATTCTATAGAAGAAAATAAATCAGGATTTGGAAAGCTACCTGATTTGATACTTGCAGATGGTGGTATAACACAAATTAAAGCTATAAAAAAAGGAATTAATAAATATAATATTGATATTCCAGTTTTTGGTATGGTCAAAAATGATAAGCATCAAACAAGAGCATTAATTGATGAAAAAAGACATGAATTTGAAATATCAGATAATTTATTTAAGTTAATAACAAGATTTCAAGATATTGTTCACGACACTGCAATTACTTATCATAGAAAGATAAGAGATAAACAAATTACTAAATCAGAATTAGATAATATTAAGGGAATAGGAGATAGCAAGAAAAAAGCATTGCTTAGAGAATTTGGAAGTATAGAAAACATTAAAAAGGCTGATATAGAAGATTTAATAAAAGTAAAAGGAATAACACAAGAGTTAGCAAAAAAAGTTAAACGATTATAATGTTTAGCTTTTTTTGTGTAAAAAACTTATATGTAATAATATATTGATTTTATATAAATTTATGATAATATATTAATATAAAATTAAAAGGGGGAAAATATATGAAAAAATTTTTATATACTATAAGTATATTATGTATTATTGTATTTTTTATGCCAATAGTTTTATCAAACCAAAATACTTCTGAAGCAGCTGATATTAAAATTAATACCATTAAAAAAACTATGTATGAGGGAGAAACTTACAAATTAAAAATAACAGGAACAAACAGGAGGGTTTATTGGAATTCAAAAGATGAATCTGTTGCGAAAGTAAATTCTAATGGAACAATAACTGCTAAGAAAAATGGGACTACCACTATTACAGCACAAGTTGGTAATAAAAAATTTAAATGTAAAGTAACAGTTAAATTACTTCAATTTAATAATAAATTTTATACAATAAAAGAAGCTTCCAAGAAATATGTAAAATTAACTAAGTTAAAGAAAAATACAAATTATTATTATGATTTAGATGGAGATGGAAAAAAAGAAAAAATAACAATAGAACCTGATACTAAAAACTCTAAGCCTGGAGATATATATAGAAGATATAAGATAAAATTAAATGGTAAAAAATTTGTAGATCTTGATGCTAATCTAGAAATGTATATAGTAGACTTAAATAAAAAAGATAAAAAGAAAGAAATTGTAATATATAACAATGTACCAAATGATGCTCATTACATAGTATTTTATAAAAAGGGTAAGAAGATGAAAAAAGCAGGTACAATTTATAGTTTATTTGGAGGATTAAGAATAGATAAAAAGGGGAATTTATTAGTTGATGATGTATTATTAGAAAAAATAGTTCCTAAAATATATGATGGACATTATACTTTAAAAAACAACAAAATAAAATATAATAAAATTAATTTGAAAAAAATTAAAAATGTAACATTTACTAAAAAGATTAATACATTTTATACAGATACTTTAGATAATGTTGGTACTTTTAATGATTATTATTATGGTGATTATTATGAAGCATTAGATCGTTCTTCTACACAAGTAATAAAAAACATTACTTTTAAAATTTTAGATGTAAAAATTCGTATACATCATCCAGATGATCCTGGAACACATATGAAAGTAAAATTAGATAATGGGGAAGAAGGATATATTTTTGAACCATATTGGATTTAAATAAATAAAGAATTGAGCAGAACAAAGACTGCTCAATTTTTTTGTAAAATTTTTTATAAATTTTATATCAATTTGGTTCTAAATATAAAAATAATGAATATATTAACTATTAAATAAAATACAAGGGGGAAATTTTATGGAATTTGCAAAAGATGAAATCTTTAATGTAAAGTATAATACTAAACTAAATAGGTTAGAGATTGGAAAGAAACATTGGACAAGCAGTGCATATAGTTTTTTTAGAAAACATATGATAATAAATATTGCTTTAATTGCTTTCGTTTTATTTTCGAGCATAAATTTCATATTAATTTATAATTTTGTAAATATATTAACAAATATGTAGGTTATATTTGAAATTTATTAAATATATGTTAAAATAATACTATTCAAAGAAAAGAATAGTATTTTTTTATGGAGGTACTAATGGAACAACATGAATTAGTAGATATAAATGGAAACAAAACAGGTAAGATTTTAACACATATAGAAACTAGAGATTTAAATAATGTACCATATGGCTATTATATATCAGCGGCAGGAGTTGTTATAATTAATAGTAATGATGAAATTTTGTTGCAGAAACGTAGTAAATTTAAAAGAACTAATCCTAGCAAATGGGGAATTTGTAGTGGTAAAGTAGATTTAGGAGAAACTACATGTGATACAGCTGTACGAGAAACTTTAGAAGAAATAGGTATTAGTTTAAATAAAAAAGATTTAAAATTTCTTAGTATGGATACAAATAATAAAGTACATTTTACGACATGGTATATTAGAGAAGATGTTGATATAAATGAATGCAAATTACAAGAAGAGGAAGTAGAAGAAATAAGATATTTTAAAATAGTAGATTTACAAAATCTTGATCATGAAGGTTTTGAATGGTTAGAAAACTTAAAGAGAATTTTAAAAAACAAATAATAAAATTGAAGGAGACATTGATGATGAACATAGCAAATGAGTGGAAAGATTATAAAATATTAGATATGGCAGATGGTCAAAAATTAGAAAAATGGGGAGATGTAATACTTTCTAGACCTGATCCTCAGATAATTTGGAAAGATAAGAGCTTTCCTAAAAAATGGAATGATATAAATGCAACATATAATAGAAGCAAAACTGGTGGAGGTTCATGGCAATATAGTAAAAAAATTCCAAATCAATGGCAAATAAGGTATAAAGATTTAAGATTTAATATAAAGCCAATGGGTTTTAAACATACAGGTTTATTCCCAGAGCAAGCTGTTAACTGGGATTGGATGATACAAAAAATTAAATCAGAAAAAAGAGAAATTAAAGTGTTAAATTTATTTGCATATACAGGAGGAGCAACTTGTGCTTGTTTATCTGCTGGAGCATCTTGTTGCCATGTTGATAGTTCAAAAGGAATGGTTTCATGGGCAAAAGAAAATGTTATTTCATCAGGATTAGAAAATAAATCAGTAAGATATATAGTTGATGATGTAGTTAAATTTGTAAATAGAGAAATAAGAAGAGGGAATAAATATGATGCAATAATAATGGATCCTCCTTCATATGGAAGAGGAACAAATGGAGAGGTTTGGCAATTTGAAAATAATATATATGATTTAGTAGATTTGTGTATAAAAGTATTATCAGATAATCCACTATTCTTTTTAATTAATTCATATACTACAGGAATATCAAATGTTGTACTTGAAGATATTTTAAATTTAACAATATCTAAAAAATATAAAGGAAAAGTAACATCTGGAGAAATTGGACTTCCTATGGAAGATTCTAAACTAATATTACCATGTGGTATATATGGTAGATGGGAATGTAAATGATATTAAAATTTTAACAAATAAAGTAAAAAGTGAGAATTTCAAATGAAAGATTTAAAAGTTATTTATGAAGATAATCATATTATAGTGGTAGAAAAAAAGCCAAATATACCTTCACAATCTGATAAAACACAAGATGAGGATATGTTAAGCATTATAAAGCAGTACTTAAAAGAGAAGTATAATAAACCAGGTAATGTGTATCTAGGATTAGTTCATAGATTAGATAGACCAGTAGGTGGAGTTATGGTATTTGCAAAAACATCAAAAGCTGCATCTAGACTTAGTGAGCAAGTCAGAAATAAAGAGTTTAAAAAAGGATATTTAGCTGTTGTAGATGGGAAAATAGAAAATAGAAGCGGGACATTAGAAGATTACTTATATAAAGATGAGAAAAATAATATTAGTAAAGTTGTAAATGAAGAAAAGAAAAATAGTAAATTTGCTAAATTAGATTATGAAGTACTTGCATATAATAAAGTAAAAGATCTATCATTAGTTAAAATAAATTTACATACAGGAAGACATCATCAAATAAGAGTACAATATTCAAATTTTGGGCATAATATTTTTGGAGATCAAAAAGTTGGAAAAAGAGGACAAGGAAAACAGATTGCTTTGTGGGCATATAAGCTTAGTGTAAAACACCCTATAACTAAAGAAGAAATGATATTCAAAGATTTGCCAGAAAGTTATGGGACATGGTGTATATTAAGGGATATAAAGAATATAGATTAGCTATGAAGTGAACCCAAATTGTTAGACAAAAAAGTTTAACAAGGAGGGTTCGTTTTTATGAGTAAATATTTTATAAAACTATTAAGATAAATTTTACAAACGATATTAAGCCTTTCATAAAAGAAAATAAACTTATGTGTTTCATAATGATAAACTTTAACTGAGCTTAATAAAAAGAGCGAGGTGAAGTAAAATGATAGATAAAATCTGTTCATTTCTAACCGATAAAATAAGAAAGAAAATGCCTGAAATAGATAATGAAAGAGCAGAAGTTATAAATTATGGACTTCAAATTCTATTTGGAGAGATACCTAAGATATTTGTAACATTATTAATTGCTTGGGCTTTAGGAATATTTAAATTAACATTAATAACATTTTTATTACTTATGCCATATAGATCAACATCAGGAGGTTTTCATTTACATACACATCTAGGTTGCATATGTGCAACGACTTTAATGTATTGTGGAATAGCATTTTTAAGTAAATATATTGTACTTACTCAAATTATAAAATATATTTTAGCAATAGCAGTATGGATTTTCTCAATAATAATGATAAAATTGTATGCTCCTGCAGATACAGAAGATGTTCCAATACTTGAAAGTAAAGTAAGAAAAAAGAAACAAATTGCTTCATATATTATTATGACTATATCTATATTAATAGCTGTTTTAGTTAACAATAATATAATATCAAATATATTAATATTTGGCACATTAATTCAGACATTAAGTATAACTAAAATAGTATATAGATTAACAAATAATAAATATGGATATGAAGTATATGGTAATACATAATTTTTAAATTAGTAACATTATATTTTGCTATATATAAATTTATTAAAAAGGAGGATTTTTTATGTTAAAATTCTTAGCAAAAGTTGCAGAAAAATATGCAAAGGCAACAAATACAGCATGTGTATTGATGTGGCTTATTCATCAACCAAAAATGCCAGTATCTATGATAAAAAAAGATTAATTTAGGATTTTATAAAGGTTAAGTCTATCTTAACTTAAATATTATAAAATTAAAACCATTTTACAATAAACAGCCCTCGACAAGCTGTTTATTATTTTTTAAAAAACCACTTCAAATGAAGTGGTTTTAATAATATATTTCAAGTTGTTGAATAAACATATTATTTGATTTATTAGTATATAAATTTAAGTTATTATTTTTCTTTAATATTTGTCTTATTTCCCATAAACCTAAGCCTTGATGATTTTCTTTTCCTGATACACCTTTTTGAAATATTTCTTCAACATCTAATTCTTTATCTTTAAAAGTATTTTCAATACGAATAATTTGTCTATTTTTCTTATTTTCATTTCTAAATATAATATTTATAATTTTGTTATCACATTCTGATGCAGCATCTATTGAATTATCTAAAAGTATACCTAATATTCTAGTAAATTCATATATTTTCATATGAAGAGTATTTAAATCTAGAAAGATTTCTAAGTTAATTTTAATATTTTTCTCATCAGCCTTATGATATTTTGAAGAAAGTAAAGCATAAACACCAGGATTATTAATTATATTAGGATTTAAAGTTGCTAAGTTATTTACTCTTTGACAATCTTCTTCTAATTCAAAATAATATTTTTTTAATCCTTCCATATCATCAGTCCTAACAAAGCCACCAATTGTTGCAACAATATTATCAAAGTCATGTTTAAAACATCTAATGTTATCATGTAAAATTGATAAAGACTTATTAAATGCTTCAGAATTTTCTAGTTCTTTAGTTGTATTATATAACTTAGTAACTCTAGTTAAACTATATATACTAACAAAGAAATATGCAAATAGAGCAATAAAGTTAAGAAATGTTATTATAATAGGTAAATTATCTATATAAAATGCTGTTATAAATATTTGAATACATAATACCAATAGTCCTAATATTAAATTAAAAAACATTATAAGTTTAGTTTTTCTATCTAATTCTTCTAAAATTGTAAGTTTTAAATTTTTACAATTTATTAGTAAAATTATACATAACACAATAATATAAGTTATTAATAAATATCCTATTCTATATATTGGTATTGATTGTGACTGCTCTAGAGTAATGTTGCACATTGTTAGATATGGATTAGCAATTAAAACACCAATTAATGAAAAAATTATTATAGGAAAAATCATACATATTATAACTTTTAATGGTTTTAATTTAAAAATTAATAATATTATAAAAGAGGATAAAACATAATTAAATATTAAATTAAATGGTGAAGATATTAAATTTACACTTATAAATCCAACTATACTAAACAAAATAATATAACTAATTCTTTGAAATTTTGTTGAGGGTATATTTAATAAAGATAAGAATAAGTGCAAAGATAAAAAACTTTCAATAAACATACATATATTTACTATCCAACTCATTAATGATGGGTTTTCAGTTATTAAAGCATTCCATATACTAGTTAACATTTCCATAGTTCTTCATAACCTCCATAAAACTAGCTTTATATTTTGGACCAATATCACAAGAAACATCATTATTA
This sequence comes from uncultured Clostridium sp., assembly GCA_964608075.1. GTDB lineage: Bacteria > Bacillota > Clostridia > TANB77 > CAG-508 > CAG-269. The sequence continues at coordinate 23,795 of CAZSMG010000005.1, forward strand.
AAATATATAGTGTTTGTTGTAGGTTCAAAGTTTTTAATATTATTTATATTTGCAACATATGATTTATGGCATCTAATAAAATTATTAGGTAAGTTCATTTGTATTTTGTTAAAAGAGCTATAAGCTTCATAGTCACGATCTTCAGTATGATAAATTAGTTTCATACCATCTCTTTTTATGTATTGAATTTCTGATTCATCAACCAAAGTATTTTTACTATCAATTTTTAAATATTTCTTAGGAAGACCATTTATATCTTCAAACAATCTTATAATTGTATCTTCTAATCTTTCATAAGTAATAGGTTTTGCTAGATAATCAAAAGTTTTAAATTTATAAGCCATCATAGCATATTCTAAGTGACCAGTTGTAAAAATAATATAACAATCTTTATTAAATTCTCTAACTTTTTGTGCTAATTCTAGTCCAGAAATTTTAGACTTTAAATTTATATCTAAAATTAATACATCAGTTTTATTTGAATTAGTAAAGTTATATACACTTTCGGCATCAGTAGATTTAAAAGCAACTGTAGCATCAAAGTTATTTTTTATAAAAATATCGTCTAAGATTTTTGATAATTTATCTAATATATTCTTATTATCATCACATACTATAAAATTCAACATAGTTTAATCATCCCTTTAATTTTAAAATTCTTTAGTGTTTCAAGATGAAACAAGAAATCTTGTAAATAAAAAAATTCCCTTATTTTTCCAGAAACAATAACAATATAATCTAAAAAAATAAACTTGTCAATATAAAATTGGAATTATTTTACAAAAAAATAGAACGAAAAATGTAAATATATGTAAAAAATACAACGATGAATGTCAGAAACTTAAATAAAATATTAAAATAAATTTTTAATAAAGTATTAGCATCTTATAAAATAGTAATAAAGAAATATATTTATTCATAAAATCTAAAAGGAAGAAATGTATAAATTATTTTATCAATATTTTTGGAGGTATATATTATGAAGACAATAAATGTGACTAATCAATTTAAAAGTATATTTATAGGCTTATTAGTTATTATAATATTTGCATTTAGTGTAATTGCATCAAATAATCAAAATGAAGCATTTAGAACAAATTCAAATAGTGTTAGTAATAAAAAAATAGGATGGGGAATAAAAAGAAATGATAATAATGAGCAACCAGATGTAGGCAGACAAAATAAAGTAGTTTTAGAACAAAATGGTGGAATATGCTTAGGAAGTAATGAAAAAAAAGTAATTTACTTAACTTTTGATGAAGGATATGAAGCAGGATATACAAGTAAAATACTAGAAGTATTAAAACAAAATGATGTAAAAGCTACATTTTTCATTACAGCTCATTATTTAAATACAGAGGAAGAATTAGTTAAACAAATGCTAGAAGAAGGACATATAGTTGGAAATCATATTTAAGTTATACTAATGACCCTATTTTTAAAATTATAAAATATTTGAAGATCTATTGTAATTAAAGTAAAGATGCATTATGATAAGTTATATAGATAAATAATCAGTTTGCAGATAAAAAAGAATGAATTTAAATTTTCTAAATTTGTTCTTTTTTTCATATTTTCTATGGTACAATTTAAACAGATATGATATACTAATAATAATCAAGGAGGGGGGTACTATGACTACAAAAGTTTATACATTAGAAGATATAAAAGAAATGTTAAAAGAAGTTTTAATGCATACAGAAGTAGAAAAGGCTATATTATTTGGATCTTATGCAAAAAATAAACCTACTGAACATAGTGATATAGATATTTTAATAGATAGTAATGGAAAGATAAGAGGACTTAAATATTTTGCTATCATAGATATGATAAAACAAAAATTTGATAAAGATGTAGATATTATAGAAAAGACAGAAATAGATAAAAATTCAAAAATAGAAAAGGAAATAGAAAGGACAGGTATAGTTATTTATGAAAAGTAAAGATAAAATGATTATAGCTAAAATTTTAAAATATATTGAAGAGATTAAATTGTTTATAGAAGGATATTCTCATGAAGAATTTAAAAATGACAGAAAAACAATAAATGCCTGTGTCTTTAATTTAAGTCAAATAGGAGAACTTGCAGAAAAATAAGTGAAGAATTACAAAATCAATATCAAGATATTGAATGGAGAGGAATTAAAGCATTAAGAAATAGGATAGTACATGATTATGATGGAGTCAACTTAAATATGGTGTGGGATTTTTTAACTACAGAACTAAATGAATTAAAAGAGAAATTAAAAGAGACAATAGGGGAATAATATAAATGAGTAATTTGATAGGAAGTTTAAACTTTTATTTAATTAAGTATTTATTAAAAATAAACAAATTGATAAATAGAAATGGACTATGTGAAAAAGATGGATATTGTAAATTTGAAGATATAAAAAAATATATACATTGTAAAAAAGTTTCTATACAATTATATAAAAATGATAATAAAGATGAATTGTTCAAAATATTACCATTATTATTGAATAGTGGTATAGAAATAGAACTTATAGATTTTAATAAAAGTTTAGAAAATAAAGATATAAGAAAATTAGAACAAATTAGTCATAAAATAAAAGTAACTTTTAGATATATGATAGATTCTTATTATTCTGGTAATAATGTTGAACTAACATATGATATGGGAGAATATTCTAAAATCCTTGATAAAATTGAGTACTTAACTAAAGCTACCAAAATGAATTTTAGTAAAAAAGAAGAACAAATAATGTTTGTTGCTAGTCAACTTGCAGAATATATATCCTTTTATAATAAATTTAGTGAATTAGATAGTGAAAAATTTAAACAGAAATCTAGTCTTAAAGGTGCATTTTTGGAAAAAGAAACTGTATGTATTGGATATGCTATGGCTTTTGAAAGATGTATGAGCGATTTAGGTGTGAATAGTAAAATTATATTAGGAGAAGGAAATTTTAAAGCAAAAAGTAAAGTTTTTCCTTGGAATGGTAATCATGCTTGGAATGTGGTAGAAATAAATGGAAAATGGTATAACATAGATGTAACATGGCTATCTTCTTATAAAAATAATGTTGATTTAAAAGCGACAACAATAGATGAGATGACAGAAGATAGTATTATTGAAAAATATGTTTTATCAAGTGATGATCAATTTACAGATCATTATAAATTAGAAGATAATGGAGTGAGTTGCGAAACATCATTAGAAAGACGCTTTGAAATATTTGAACATGTAAAAATATATAAAAGTGTTCTTGAAGAATATGATAATGGAAAAAGAAACCATATATTACAAGTAAAGTTAAGCTCTCATCCTACAGAAAATAATAATCATCTTAATAGAAGCATTCAAGATAATATAAAACAATTAAAAGGAGAGGACGAAACAATTGATATATAATAAAAAGCTAAAGATTTGGTTAATTAAATCTTTAGCTTTTGTTATATTATTTTTTTTTCTTCATAGTATTAATTATAAAACTATGAGGAGGGACGAGAGTGGATAATCAAAAAGGAAATAGTAAAGCAACAATAGAATATGGAGTAAAAAATTTAAAAGATATAGTATCTGATATTTTAGTAAACTATATAGGAGAGGAAAAGCATGATGAATAAAGTATATAAGGTTGCGAAATATATGAGACTTTCAAGAGATGATGGAGACGATCGAGAAAGTGAAAGTATAGAAAATCAAAGAGATATTATAGATAATTACATAAATACACATGAAGATTTAGAAATAGTACAAGAATATGCAGACGATGGGTTTACAGGTACAAATTTTAATAGACCTGGATTTCAAAAAATGTTACAAGATATTGAAGAGGGTAAAGTTAATTGCATTATAACAAAAGATTTATCAAGATTTGGAAGAGACCATATAGATACAGGCTATTATTTAGAAAGATATTTTCCAACTAAAGCTATAAGATATATAGCAATTCGGAGACAATGTAGATACTCTTCGTCCAGATGGATTACAATTTTTAACATTTAAATTAAGTTTTAATGACTATTATGCACAAGATATTTCAAACAAAATAAAAAGTGTAAAATTTAGAAAAATAGAAAAGGGAGAGTTTCAAGGAGGAATAGCTCCTTATGGATATAAAAAAGATGGGAAAATAAAGAATCATTTAGTAATTGATGAATATGCAGCAAGCATTGTAAAAGAAATATTTGATATGTATGTAAATAAGGGAATGTCACTTACTAAAATAGCAGATGAATTAAACAAAAGAGAAGTATTAGCACCAGCAATATATTTGAAAATTCCAATCTATATGAAAAAAGAAAGTACAAATAGAAGCTATTTATGGCTTAGAACCCAAATTGGAAAAATTTTGAAGAACGAAGTTTATATAGGAAATGTAGTAGGAAGAAAATATCAAAAGCTAAGCCATAAAATAGCTAAAGTAAGAGTGACAAAACAAGAAGAACACATAGTAGTAGAAAATATGCATGAACCAATTATAGATTTAAGCTTATGGCATAAGGCACAAGAAAAACTAAAAAGAAAGAATATAACAAGAAATCGAAAATATGACCATCCATTAAAAGGCTTAGTGTTTTGCAAAGAATGCGGAAGTATAGCAACATTAAGATGCAGAAAGGAAGAAAGAAAATCAGGAAAAATCTGGAGAGCAGACTATTTTATTTGCTCTAAAAGAAATAGTTATACTAGCCTTTGTAGTTGCAAACAAATACAAGCAAGTATAATTGAAGCGCAAATAAAAGAAAAATTAAGAGAAGAATTAAAAAACATTTCATATTCAGAAGATGAATTAAAAGAAATCTTTAAAAAATCCCAAATAGATTTAAGACAACAAGAAAAAATATTAAAGCAAAATCTAAAAAAACAAGAAGAAAAAATAAATTGGACTAATAAAGCATTAGAAGAAATTTATCAAGATAAAATAGAAAAAGTAATAACAATAGAAGATTTTGAAATGTTATATAAAAAGCAAAATACTGAAAAGAATAAATTAATAAAGCAAATAGAAGAAATAAAATTAGAATTAAATCATATAAATGAGCAGATAGAGAATGTTGATATAGAAAAAATAACTACAAAAGCAAAAGAAATTCTTCAATTAGATAATATAACAAAAGAAATGTATCAGAAATTAATAGAAAAGGTAGAGTTTGATAAAGAGAAAAACCTATACATAAAATTTGAATTTTCAAAATATATAGATAAAAGCTAACAACTGAAATTAGCTATAAATTTACTTAATACTGGACTTAAGAGTTATGGAATACATACAGTAAATCATAAAAGTATGCCAGATTTAAGTGATAATCAAGTAAATTCAGAAATTATGAAACTACATCAGGCTATATATGATAAATTTGCATATGAAATGAAATATATAAGACCTCCAATGGGAGAATTTAGTGAAAGAACTTTAAGTATTACTAAATCTTTAGGGTATAAAACAGTAATGTGGAGCTTTGCATATCAAGATTGGGATGAAAACAAGCAACCAGATGAAGCAAAATCAAAAGAAAAAATAATAAATAATCTTCATAATGGAGAGATAATGTTACTTCATGGAAATTCAAAAACTAATACAAATATATTAGATAGTTTAATTAAAGAAATAAAAAATAAAGGATATGAAATTAAAAGCTTAGATGAGTTTGAATAATTACTTAAAGCAAGGTGATTAAAATGAAAAAAAGAGATTTAAGAAAAATAGATAAGATTTTAGAAATGCCAAGAGAGTTATATACAAATGAACCAAGACTAACAATTGTTGGATTTAACGAAATGATAATAGAGAACTATAAAGGCATTTTAGAATATGAAGAGTACTTTGTAAAGATAAGTACACACATAGGAATTATTAATATTAATGGATTTAACTTAAAATTAGAACAATTAACTGGAGATGATATAAAAATAATGGGAGATATAGAGAGCGTTGATATAGAAAGAACGATAGGATAAAGGAGATAGAATGTTTATAAAGATATTATTTAATTATTTAATTGGATATTTAAGAATATGTGTTGAAGGATATTATAAAGAAAGATTTATAAACATATGTGCTAATAATAAAATATTTATATGGAATTTAAAAAGAGAAAAAAATGTAAGATTATATTTAAATATAGGAATTAAAGATTTTAAGAATATATCTAGTATTGCAAGAAAAACAAAATGTAGAGTAAAGATTAAAAGAAAAAGAGGTATACCATTTATTTTAAATAGGTATAGAAAAAGAAAAATATTTGTAATATTTTTAGTTATTACAACTTTACTAATAGCTTTAAGCTCAAATTACATATGGAATATTGAAATACAAGAAGAGGATGACATTGAAATTGTAAACTTAGAACAAGACTTAGCAGAAGTAGGTCTAAAAACAGGAATACTAAAATCTAAAGTAAATTCAAAAGACATAATAAATAATATAAGATTAAAAAGAAATGATATAGCATGGATGGGAATTGAACTTAAAGGAACAAATGTAATTGTTAAAGTTGTAAAAACAAAAGAAAAGCCAGATATAATTAATGAAAATGAATATTGCAATATAGTTTCAGATAAATCAGGAATTATAACCAAAATAAGTGCTCAAAATGGCACAGCGAAAGTCAAAGAAGGTGATACAATACAACCAGGAGCAATTCTTATTTCTGGTACAATGGAAGGAAAATACACAGGCACTAGATATGTACATAGTATAGGAGAAATTGAGGCAAAAGTATGGTATACAAAATCAAAAAAAATATATTATAATCAAGAAAAATATACGGAAACAGGGCTTGAAGAGAAGAAGTATGGTATAAAAATAAATAATTTTAAAATAAATTTTCATAAAGGGGTTTCAAAATTTAAATTTTATGATACAATAAACGAAGAAAAAAAGTTTAAGATATTTTCAAATCTATATTTACCTATTTCTGTAACAAAATTGACATATAAGGAGCAGGAAAAGACGAATATAACATATGATATTGATGAAGCTACAAATATAGGGATAGAGGAACTAGATAAACAATTACTAGATGAAATTACAGATAAAAATAATATACTTCGGAAGAGTTGTAAACAAATATGAAAATGAAGATAATGTCGAGGTTATTGTTACATACGAAGTACTTGAAAATATAGGGACTAAGGAAAAAATAGTATTTTAAGGGGAATGGATATTATGGAAGAAAGAAGTTTAAAAATTACTGGAGCAGACAAAACATTTTTTAATAGGTTATCAAATACAATAACTAAAATATTAATACCAACAAAAATAGGTATTAATGGAATGTTAATATCAGTAAAAAGAAATGCTTTAATAAAAACATTTGATAGCTATAATAATCCAGAACTAGAAAAAGAGAAAAAAGAAGCATTAGAAAATAAATATGAACAAGCATATACGATATATTTAGAAGCATTAGATAAATATGTTTTAGATTCAATATATAAAAAAGTAAAGAGTAATTCGGCATCAGAGTTTGAAAAAAATGCATTATCTAAATATTATGAAATAACACAATTAAAAGAATCAGAGTATGTTGAATATAAATTTAGAAAGCAAAAATACTTGATTGAATTAGATTTTGAAAGTTTAAAAGTTTCAAACAAAGAAAAGACTTTAGATAAATATAATGAGTTTTATATTTCAAAAATGGATATTTTGTACAAAGGAATATTAAAGAATTATTCAATAAAATTGGCAGATACGACAAATACATATGATACAACTAAAGAATGGATATATACAAAAGTATTTTATACATTAGAAGAATATGTTCAAAATATTCTTTCATTAGAAATAAAACAAAATATGCAAGATATTAAAAAAGATGTTATAGATGAATATGAAAGATATGAAAAATATGAAGTTGGTAAACTTGATACAAAAGATAACATAGAAAAAAATGTTATACTACTTAATTTAAGTAGGAAATTATTTACGCATAGCCTGCCACTAGTAGTATCAGAACAATGTTATAAAAGACTATTAAAAGATGCAAGAAATTTAGTGCAAGATACTAAAATCGCAGTAAAAAGAGAAAAAGCATATGGAACACTTATAAAGATAATAGAAGAATATAATACAAAATTGCTTGCAACAAAAGTATATTGGGATAATGAAGATGCTAAAGATGAATTTAAAAAATTCTGGGATAAATATAAAGAAAATGAAAAAATTAAAGAGTCTGATTTTATAGAATATGTAAAACAAAAAGAAATATTGTTTATGAAAAACGATATGAAAAAGTTACATGATGAAAAAACAGATTATACAAGACTTATAAAATATTATAAAAGAAAATTGTTAGATTATGGCGCTATAAAAGAAATAAAAGCATTTAAATCAGAGGGAAAATACATAAAAAACAAAGTTAAAGTTTAAAGGAAATAAAGATGTATCAATTAGAGTATTTAGAATTAGAAGAAAATAAAGAATATGAAAATATAATAAAGAAAGTATTAGGACAATGCTTTAAACAGGAAGGATTAGTAAATTCAAAATTATACATAAGTATTACTTTAACAGATTCTAAAAATATAAAAGAAATAAATAGTAAATTTAGAAATATTGATAAAGAAACAGATGTACTTTCATTTCCAATGTTTGAAAAAGATGAACTAGATAAAATGATAAAAAATAATAAATTTGAGCATGAAGATGTTTTAGGAGATATTGTTATATCAGTAAAAAAAGTAAAAGAGCAAGCAAAAGAATACGGGCATAACTTTGAAAGAGAATTTTCATATATGTTAGTTCATGGATTTTATCATCTTATGGGATATGATCATATAGTAGAACAGGACAAGCAAATTATGAGAGAAAAAGAAGAAACTATATTAAATAAGTTAAATATTAAAAGGGGGTAATATTATGAATAAAGAGTTTTTTATAAAAAACAAAAACAAAATTTTAATAGGAGTTTTAGTAGCTGTAATATTAATAGCAGGTGTAGTTTTAGCAGTTAAAGTTATGAGTAAAAAACCAGATGAGCAAATACAACCTACACAAGACGAAGAACAACAAGAAGAAATAGTTCAAAGAAACGAAAATGTAAAAATATTTAGTGGAACACAAAGACCACTAGCTGTTATGATAGACAATCATAGTGGAGCATGGCCACAAGCAGGACTAAATAAAGCATATATGGTGTATGAAATAATTGTTGAGGGTGGAGAAACTAGATTAATGGCACTATTTAAAGGAGTAGACGTTGATAAAGTAGGGCCAGTTAGAAGTTGTAGACATTATTTCTTAGATTATGCATTAGAAAATGATGCAATATATACTCATTATGGATGGAGCCCACAAGGTAAAAAAGATATAACAAAATTAGGAGTTAACAATATAAATGGAATAACAGAAGGAGCAGGAACTTTTAGAAGAGTATCTGATAAAAAAGCTCCACATAATGCTGTAACAAGTACAGCAAATTTATATAAATCCGCAGAGAGTAAAGGATACAGAACTACATCTAATGCAAAGAGTGTATTAAAGTATGCAGAAAATAGTATAGAATTAGAAAATGGAAAGTTAGCTAAAAAAGTTACAATACCACATTCAAATCTTCAAACAGTAACATATACATATGATGAACAAGCAAAAACATATAAAAGAGCTGCAAGAGGAAAAGCGCAAACAGATTGGGATTCTGGAGCAAATGTTACAACAAAAAATATTATTATAGAATTTATAGATAATTATGATTTAAATGATGGATCAGGAAAAGGAAGACAAGGATTATATAATATTGGAACATTTGATGGATATTATATAACAAACGGAAAAGCAATAAAAATCACTTGTACAAAATCTGATAGAAACAAAAAGACAATATACAAAGATACAAACGGAAATGAGATTGAAGTAAATGACGGAAATACTTGGGTGAATATATGCCCTAAAGGTGCACAGGTTAAATTTGAATAGTAAATAACTGTCAACTAATTTAAGTTGGCAGTTATTAATAAAGGTAAAATTAGTATAAATTAAACAATATATTATAAAATTTAATTATGGAGGAAAATATTGAATAATAGCTTATTAAAAATAGAAATAATAAGAGAATATATTGCAAAAAGAAATATATATTGGATAAACATTACTTAAATAGACTAAATAAAAGAAATATACTAATGATAGATGTAAAAGAAGCAATAAATAATGGTAAAATAATAGAATATTATTTTGATGATTATCCACATCAAAGTTGTTTAATATTGGGATATAACATGAATAATAAAATAATGCATGTAGTATGTGGAATAAACGAAGAGATAGTACATATAATAACAGCATATTATCCAGATACTAATAAATGGGAAGAAGATATGAAAACAAGGAGAAAAGAATAATGAATTGTTTTATATGTAAAGGAAACATAGAAGAAAAAAAGTAAATTATGTTGTAGATTTAGAAGAAACGATTATTATTAAAGGTGTTCCAGCAAAGGTATGTACTCAGTGTGGAGAACAATACTTTGATGATCAAACTGCAGAAAATATTGAGAGAATTGTAAACCAATTAAAAGAATTAGCAACAGAAGTAACTATTGTTAATTATAAAGAAAATGTTGCGTAGGATATGATTATTTAGTAAAGAAGATGTTTAATTATATCTTCTTTTTTGTATATAAGTTGTAATTTATATCTGGATATGACAAAATACAAATGAATAAATTATTTTATTATCCTACCTAAAAACGACAAGAAGGTGTCTGATATGGCAGAAAAACATTTTAATCAATATGTGAATTCATTAAAGAGATTTATGCAGACTAAAATTAGCAAATAAATATTGGTAGGAGAAAAATAACAATTAAAATAAACTAGCTGTTATTTTTTTATATTGAACTCCCTGTTTTATAGGAGTTCTAAAAACTTCTAGCTATGAGTAATATGATGTAAAAGAGGTGATTTGAAACTACTAATAAAATTAAGAATGTAAGTGTAATTAAAAATTTAAGAAATTTTCTTAAATTCTACAAATTTAGCAAAAAAATAGTGTATAATATAGTAAATATAAAAAATGGAGAAAATAAATGGAAAAATTTAAATCAGGTTTTGTATCAATAATAGGAAGAACGAATGTTGGAAAATCTACTTTAATAAATCTTTTAGTAGGAGAAAAGATAGCAGCTATTGCAAATAAAGTTCAAACTACAAGAACAGCAATAAGAGGAATTGTAAATAGAGAAAATTCTCAGATAATTTTTATTGATACACCAGGAATACACAAACCAAAAACTAAATTAAATGAAACAATGATAGAAACTTCTTTTGACATGATGTTAGATGCTGATATTGTATTATTCTTAATTGAAGCAACAAGTGATGAAATTGGAAGAGGAGATATGAGAATATTAGAAAAAATAAAAGAATCTAACAAAAAAACAATTTTAATAATAAATAAAATTGATTTAGTACAAAAAGAAAAATTATTAGAATTAATTGATTTATATAGTAAACAATATAATTTTGAAGCTGTAATACCAATATCTGCATTAGCGGAAAAGTATAAAGATATAATTTTAGATGAAATAGAAAAAAAGCTAAATGTAGGTCCTGCATATTATGATGTAGAAGAATATACAGATCAAACACTTCGCCAGTTAGCTGAAGAAATAATAAGAGAAAAAGCTTTAAAGGTTTTAGACCAAGAAGTACCACATGGAATATATATAGAAGTAGAAAAAATGGTTTTAAGAAAAAACAAAGAAAATGAAGAAATATATGATATTGAAGCTACAATATATTGCCTTAGAGACTCTCATAAAGGAATAATAATAGGAAAAAATGGACAAATGCTTAAGAAGATAGGTAAAATGGCAAGAATAGATATGGAAGAAAATTTTGGAACAAAAGTTAATTTAAAAACATGGGTTAAAGTAAAAGAAGAATGGCAGAATAATGATAGTATAGTAAAAAAATTTAAACAAAAATAAAATTTATATATTGTATAATTTTATTTAAAATGCGAAAGATAAAATTAAAGGGAGTGATTTTATGATAAAAAAGATGGCATGGGATACCTTTAAAAATACTGGTAATATAGATGCGTTTTTAGAATTTAAACAAATAAAAGATATAGAAGAAAATATACAAAAGGTGGAGCAAAATGGGATTAATAAAGATGAATGGAATAATAATAGCAGAAAATAATATGGGTGACTCAGATAAGATGCTTACAATGTTAACACCAGGTCTTGGTAAAATTTCGTGTGTTGCTAAAGGAGCAAGGAGGACAAAAAGTGCTCTTTTAGCTGGCACGCAATTTTTGTGCTTTGGAGAATATTTAATGTATAAAGGTGCAAATACATATAATATAAATTCATGTGAAACAATAGAACTTTTTTATAATATAAGAACGGATTTAGATAAATTAAAATATGCTGTACATATAACAAAAATAATAAGAGATGTAACAGAAGAAAACCAAAATTGTTATAAAATTTTACAATTGTTTTTAAATACTTTATATGTAATTTCGCAATCAAATAAAAACTTAGATTTGGTACTTTGCATATTTAAATTAAGACTACTTTCAATACTAGGTTTTACACCTAGAATAGATAAATGTGTAAATTGCAAAGAAAAGAGCAATTTGAATTATTTTAGTATAAAAGATAATGGGTTTAAATGTGAAGATTGTGGCAAGCAAGATAAAGGGAGTATAAAAATTAATAGTAGTACTAAAAATGCAATTATATTTATACTAACTGCACCACCTAAAAAAATATATTCATTTAACTTAAAAGATGAAAGTTTAAAAGAGTTAGAATTGCTTTCAAAAATATACTTTAATGAAAAATTAGAAAAAGAATATAAATTAGAAGAATTATTTAAAGTAAATTAAAAATATTAAAAATAATGTTGAAATTTAAGAATATTATATATATAATAAAACCACATCATAAAACAAAAAAAGATGAAGGGAGCGATTTTTATGAGAATAAAAATAACAGGAAAGGAACTAAAGATAACAGAAGCAATAAATGATTATGTAGAAAGAAAGCTAGACAGAATAGATAAATATTTTGAAGATTCAGATGCAGAAGTTACTTTAAGAACTGAGAAAAATGAACAAATAGCAGAAATTTCTGTAGTAGCTA
>CAZSMG010000006.1:0-35053 GCA_964608075.1 uncultured Clostridium sp.
GAGTTTTTCAAAAACTGCAGGATTTACAGGTGTAAGATGTGCATATGTGGTAATTCCACATAGTGTAAAAGGATTTACAAAAGATAATGAACAAATAGAATTAAATAAATTATGGAATAGAAGAACATGTACTAAATTTAATGGAGTATCATATATAGTACAAAGAGCAGCGGAAGCAACATTTACACTAGAAGGACAAAAACAAATAAAAGAAAATATTAATTACTATATGGAAAATGCTAAAATTATAAAAAAAGGATTAGAAGAAGCAGGTTATGAAGTATTTGGTGGAACTAATTCACCATATGTATGGCTAAAAGTACCAGATGGTATAACATCATGGGAGTTCTTTGATAAACTTTTAGAACAAGTAAATATTGTAGGAACGCCAGGAAGCGGATTTGGACCACATGGAGAAGGATACTTTAGATTAACAGCATTTGGAACAAAAGAAAATACTATAGAAGCAATAGATAGAATTAAAAATTTGAATAAATAAAATTTGAGGTTACTTAAGCAATCATTTAAGTAACTTTTTTAAAATAAACGAAATAATGTTTGATAAATATTGACAAAATAGTAGTAAATAAAATATAATTCAAATAAATAAACATAAGGAGAAGAAGTATGATAGCATATTTAAAAGGAATATTAGAAGTAAAATTAAATGATTATGTTGTAATAGACGTAGGAGGAGTTGGATATAAAGTATTTATGTCAGAGACATCTATGGAAAGCTTAGGGAATATAGGAGATATAGTGAAAGTACATACATATTATAGAGTAAGAGAAGATGATATAAGTTTATTTGGGTTTAATACAACAGAAGAATTAAGATTGTTTGAATTATTAATATCAGTAAGTGGAGTAGGAGCAAAAACTGCACTTGCAATGCTTTCTTGTATTACACCATCAGAATTTGCCTTAGCTGTAATATCAAATGATATATCAAAATTAGTTAAAATACCAGGAATTGGAGCAAAATCAGCTCAAAGAATAGTATTAGAACTAAAAGATAAGTTAAAAAAGGAAGAAAATCTAAAACCAGATAATGATAAAATAAAAGAGGCAATAATAGATGACAATAAAGTATTAGAAGCTATATCTGCACTTCAAGTATTAGGATATAATAAAAGGGAAATAGAAAAGGCATTTGAAAGAATAGATAAAGCAGATTTATCAGTAGAAGATTTGATAAGAAAAGGTTTATCAATCTTAGGAATGTAAGGAGTAAATTATGAATAACAAAGAACCTTTAGCATTTAGAATGAGACCAAAAACATTAGAAGAATATGTTGGTCAAGAACATGTGCTTTCAAAAGATAAACTTTTATATAGAACTATAAAAGCAGATAGATTATCTAGTATAATTTTATTTGGACCTCCTGGGTGTGGAAAAACTTCGCTTGCAAGGGTTATAAGTGAGACTACTAAATACAAATTCTATAAAATAAATGCAGTAACAGCAGGTGTTGCAGATATAAAAAGAGTAATAGAAGAAACTAAAAACTTCATGCTAAACCCATCAGGAAAAAGTATATTATTTATTGATGAGATACATAGATTTAACAAATTACAGCAAGATGCACTTTTACCTTTTGTAGAAGATGGTACTATTATATTAATAGGTGCAACTACAGAAAATCCATACTTTGAAGTAAATAAAGCTTTAATTTCGAGGTCTATGGTAATTAAACTTAATCCATTAACTAAGGAAAATATATATGATGTATTAAAAAACTCATTAAAAAGAGATGATGGATTAGGTCAGTATAATATAAAAATAGAAGATACAACTTTAAAGAAATTATCAGATATATCAAATGGTGATGTAAGAACTGCACTTAATTCTTTGGAAATAGCGGTTTTAACTACTAATATGGATAAAGATGGTAATATTTGCATAACAGATGAAATAATAAAAAATTGTATTCAAAATAGAAAAGCAATTTTTGATAAAAATGGAGAAAGTCATTATGATAATATAAGTGCATTTATAAAATCAATGAGAGGATCAGACCCAGATGCAACAGTGTTTTATTTAGCAAGAGCATTAAATGGAGGAGAAGATCCGATGTTTTTAGCCAGAAGAATTGTAATTTGTGCATCAGAAGATGTAGGTATGGCAAATCCAAATGCATTAGTTGTTGCTACATCTGCAATGCAAGCTGTAAAAATGGTTGGTATGCCAGAAGCAAGAATTATATTATCAGAAGCTGCTGTATATGTTGCAACATCAAAAAAATCAAATGCAACGTATATTGCTATAAATAAAGCATTAGAAGATGTAAGTACAAAAGACACAGGAGAAGTTCCAATGCATATAAGAAATGCACCAGTAGAGGGTATGAAAGATTTAGATTATGGAGTAGGATATTTATATCCTCATGATTTTCCAAAACATATTGTAGAGCAGCAATACCTGCCAGATCAAATGATTGGAACAAAATATTACATAAAAGATGAAAATATTGAATAAAATGTTCAATAAATACTAGCTTTTTTGCTAGTATTTTTGTATAATTATATTAACTTATAAGTTAAATTAATTAACAAGAGTTCATATAAAAAAAAGGGCTTTTTGTAAAGAAAAATATATAAAAGTAGAAAAATAAGCAATAATGTAATTATTAATGTATAATAAAGGGAAGGGATTAAAAATGAAATTTGAACTTAAAAAAGCACAAAACAAAAAATATTTAAGAGAAATACAAACTTTTTTTGATTTAACAGATAATATAGAAAATCAAAAATTAAAAAAAAGAATAATATATCAAATGTTAAAATGCAATGATACTATAACAAAAATTTCAGAACAAGTTTTAGAAGAAATAACAAATAGTAAGTAATAAAAATATAAAAGATGGAGAAACTACTAAAAAAATAAAGTAGGTAAGTTATGATTAAAAAAATATTAATTGGAATATTTGCAGGTTTTATATCAGGTTTTTTTTCAACAGGAGGAGGAATGATTTTAGTACCATCTTTTATATATATACTAAAAAAAGATGTAGAAACATCTAGAGCAACTTCAGTTTTTTGTATATTGCCAATGGTTATAACAAGTAGTTTTTTTTACTATAAAAACAATTATATAGATTGGAAGGTTGGATTACTTTGTGCAATAGGAGGGATATTTGGAGGATACATTGGCGCAAAGTTAATTCGGAAAATTTCCAGATTATATATTTAAGATAATTTTTACTTTATTTTTATTATATGTTTCTTTTAATATGATATTTTAAAATTAATATATAAATAATTTATATAACTGGAGAAAACAAGATGACTGAAGTTTTAATAGGTTTAGTTTCTGGAACAATAAGTGGAATAGGAATGGGAGGAGGAACAGTATTAATATTCCTTCTTACATCTATTTGTGGACTTGAGCAACATATTGCACAAGCAATAAATTTAATATTTTTTATTCCAACATCAATATCAGCAATAATTGTAAATACAAAAAACAAAAAAATTGATTTTAAGTTAGCTTTTATGATATCAATATGTGGAATAATTGGAGCAATAATAGGTGCGAAGCTTTCTATAAATACAGATGTTAATACTCTAAGAAAATATTTTGGATATTTTTTGGTTTTAATTGCAATTCATGAAATATATACTTTAATCAAAGAGTATATAAAAAATAAAAAAAGCCATAATAATATTTAAGCAAAATATTTAAGGAGGAATGGAAAATGAAATTTGTAAAAGGAATGATGATAGGCACATTAATATCTGCAGGTATGCTTATGATGTATAATGAAACTAATAATGCAAGTAAAAAGAAAATGATGAAAAAAGGAAAACAATTTGCTAAAAAGATGGGGATAATATAAATAAAAGCGGTTTTAATACCGCTTTTAAAAGTTATTTATCACAGCAAGGTCTATCTTGGCAAGGTTTATCACATTTTGGCTTATCACAGCAATCTATAAAGCAATCACATTTATCACAATCCATTGCTTTTAGACATTTTCCTTCATGATGACATTTTGCACAAATTTTAACATGTTTAACTTCATTTACAAATATTTCTATAGCATATTCTTTTCCAGGACATAAAGGTCCAAATACGAATTCGCCATTTTCATCTGTAAATGTATGAGTTACAGGTTTTCTTGTCTTTGTGCCATGTTCGCATACAACTTCAACTAATTTTACAACAGCATCTTCAATAGGTTCTTTGTAACAATTTTTTATAACACCATATATTACTTCTCTATTATCTTCAGGAAGAGTAATATCTAAATCAAATTGTTTTCCCTTTTCTATAAATCCGTCAATATCTAAAACAGGACAAATAGGTTTTTTATCATCCATTTCCATAAATATCGTTCCTTTCTTTTTTGCAATTTTTAATTGCTTAATATATAATATGTAGAAAAAAGTATAAAGTTGACGACAAAATAGTAGTATATATAAAAAAGTATAGTATAATATATTTTAAAGATAAGTTAAGGAGTTTTAAGATGTCAGATAAAAGACCAATAGGAATTTTTGACTCAGGTGTTGGAGGGCTTACAGTTTTAGAGCAAATTAAAAATAAGTTGCCAAATGAAAATATAATATATTTAGGAGATACTAAAAATTTTCCATATGGAGATAAAAGTAAAGAAGAAATAATAAAACTTTCAGAAAATAATGCAAAATTTTTAATTAAAAAAGATGTAAAGATGATAATAATTGCTTGTGGAACGGCAACAAGCCAAGCATTAGATATTTTAAAGAATAAGTTTGATATACCAATAATAGGAATAATAGAACCTACAATCGATTATGTAAAAGAAAAACATATTAAAAAGATAGGAGTAATGGCTACAGAAGGTACAATAAAATCTAATGCATGGGAAGAAAATTTAAAATCAAAAATTGAAGATATTATTGTTATAAACAAAGCATGTCCTATGATGGCGACTATCGCAGAAGAAGGAAGAGCTTTAAGCGAAGAAGGAAGAGATGTAATTAGGCAATATATTGATCCATTTAAAAACAATAAAATAAATAAAATAATCTTAGGATGTACACATTATCCAATATACCAAAAAATAATAAGAGAAGAAATGCCATATGAAGTAGAGTTGATTAATACAGGGTATACTATTGCAAACTATGTTGATATGTTTTTAGAAAATAATAATATGAAAAATATACTAAAAAAAGACAAAGAAATAGTATATTTGACAAAAAACGAACTAAATTTTAAAAATATAGCTAAAAATATATTAAAATATGACATAAAAATAAAAGAAATATAGCTATAAATATTGACATATAGCCATTTTGCGAATATAATACAAATAATAATCATTATAGGAGGGACAAAATGGCAAGTGAGGAATTGTTTTCTTTAGATAATAATTACATAGACATGACTGATGAAAAACTTATTGAAATAATTCAGACTGAGGATAATTCTGCTTTAGAATGCTTGATATCAAGATATAATGACGTTGTTAATATGAAAGCAAATAAGTTTTTTATGATAGGCGCAGAAAGAGAAGATATGATACAAGAAGGATATATAGGATTATATAAAGCTGTTAAGTCTTTTAATTTAGAAAAACAGAATTCATTTAAAACTTTTGCTAATCTGTGTATTGAAAGACAATTAATTACAGCAGTAAAGAATTCTAACAGACAAAAACATATTCCTTTAAATTCATCAGTATCTTTAAATGCGTCAGTATATGATGATAATGATGATACAAGTATGATAGAAGTATTAGATACTAAAACAGCAGAAGATCCATTAGATATAATAACTAAAAAAGAATATTATTCACAAATTGAAAAAAGAATAGATGAGAGCTTAAGTGATTTTGAAAAAGACGTTTTAGTTTATTATAAACAAGGTAATTCCTATGCAAATATTGCAGAAAAGTTGGGGAGCAAAGTAAAATCAGTTGATACTGCAATACAAAGAATAAGAAAAAAAGCTTTGAAAATAAGAAATAGTATAGAAGAAGAGGATATAAAAAAACATATTAAATAAACTTTTTATAGATTTTATAAAAAGTTTATTTTTTTTTAAATATACTTTTAATATATATATTTATATGTTAAAATATTTAATGTCGAAAAGGAGAGAAAAATGAAAGAGGAGTTTATTAAATTATTAAAAGATATAAATAGAGAAGGAATGGAGCAGCTAATTGAATTTATTGAAAAAACAGACTTTTTTAAAGCTCCAGCAAGCACAAGATTTCATGGGGGATATGAAGGTGGACTTCTAGAACATAGTATGAAAGTGTATGAAATACTAGACTATAAAGTAAAGCATAATATTACTGATTTAGAAGTTCAAGATGATACAATAAAAATAATTGCTTTATTACATGATATCTGTAAGGCAAATTATTATAAAGTTGATTATAGAAATGCAAAAAATAGTTTAGGTGAATGGGAAAAAGTACCATATTATACTGTTGATGATACAATACCTTATGGACATGGGGAAAAATCAGTTATGATGATAACAGAATATATTAAATTAACTCCAGAAGAGAAATATTGTATACGTTGGCATATGGGATTTACAGAGCCAAAAGAGCAATATTCAACAATAGGATTAGCATATAAAAAATACCCTTTAGCATTATTATTACATGAAGCAGATTTAGAAGCTACATATTTTTTTAATATATAGAATATGAAGGAAGAAATTGACATATAAAAAGTTATTTAAATATTATATAATTAAAGTAGTAGGAAAAGGAAGATTAATTATGAATAATATAGTATTAGAAAGAGAAGAAATAAATTATAATAAAAAAAATAATAAGCACAGAAAACATAAAAAAGGCAAGATAGTTTTTAAAAGAATAATACTTACATTGTGTATTTTATCAATAGTAGGTGTAAGTGCTTTTGCATTTTTGTTATATGGACCATATCCAAATTTTAGAGAATGGCTTATAACAACTGCAATGACTACAATGACACACCAATATTTCGCGACTTGGTTTTATAGTGATGAAACAATTCAAGAGGTTTTAAATAAAAATAGGGTAGCAGAAACTGATGAAACTACAGATCCTACTCTTACAGTAATAGTTGAGAGTAAAAGACAAACAGAATATGAAAATGAATATGAAAGACAAATACTAGAAAAAGATCCTGACAATGAAGATTATAAAATTATAAATATAGAAGGAAAAGGGTATACTGGATATTTGGCTGTAATATATGACCCATCTAGAATAAAGACAGTAGTTACTAAAAAGTTAGGAAAGTCAGGACAATATTTAAAGAAGATGGCAGATGATAATGATGCTCTTTTAGCTATAAATGGAGGAGGATTTATAGATCCAAATTACAATAGTAATGGAGCAAATCCACTTGGAATTACATTCTCAAGTGGTAAGTTAATTACATCAAATACATATAAAGGCTCTGGTGGACTAATAGGATTTACTGATGATAATAAATTGGTTTTAGGTAAAATGACAGTTCAAGAAGCTAAAGAGATGAAGATACGTGATGCAGTTACATTTGGGCCATTTCTAATAGTAAATGGCAAATCTTCAAAAGTTCTTGGCAATGGTGGATGGGGAACAGCTCCTCGTACAGCAATTGGGCAAAGAAAAGATGGCATAGTATTATTTTTAGTAATTGATGGAAGGACAGTTAAAAGACCAGGAGCTGATATGAATGATTTAATAGAAATAATGGAAAACTATGGTGCATATAATGCTGCTAATTTAGATGGAGGAACATCTAGTGTAATGTATGTAGATGGGGAAATTATAAATGACCCAATAGATAGTACTGGTGCACATAAAACAAGATTTATTTCAACAGGATTTATACTTACAAAATCTGAAGATGAAAGCAATAGTGATGATGAATATAACAACACTACAAGTAATACAACTTATAATACAATAAATAATAGAACAAATACTACAAAAAATAATAAAACAGGTAATTCAAGTAAAAGATAAAATATTATATTCTTAAAATTATCTAAATAAGAATAAAAAAATCACTTTAACATATACATATGTTAGGTGATTTTTTATGTTTTTAGTGTTTAATAGAGAAAAGATATATGCTTATTTAGTTTCCATAGTAACAGTTATAGTATTATTTTTTGCAGCAGGTATGTTAAATAATAAAGAAGAAGCGGTTAAAACATCATCTTCTAATCGAAAATTACCAATATATAGTGTAAATACAAATGAAAAAAAGATAGCATTTACAATGAATTGTGCATGGAATGCAGATGATATAGATCAAATTTTAAAAGTATTAGAAGAAAACAATGTTAAAATAACATTTTTTATAGTAGGAGATTGGATAGAAAAGTTCCCAGAAGCTGTAAAAAAGATAGTAGATTGCGGTCACGAAATACGGAAGCCATAGTAATAGTCATCCACATGTAAATAATTTAACCTATGAAGAAAATGTAGAAGAACTAAATAAATGTAATGAAAAAATAGAGAAAATAACAGGTAAAAAAACAAATTTATATAGAACCCCATATGGAGAGTATAATAATACTGTTATAAAATCTGCAGAAGATAAAGGATATTATCCAATACAATGGAATTTAGATACTTTAGACTACAATGATTTAACAGGAGAAGAGATGTGGAATAGAATTAAACAAAAGCTATCAAATGGATCTATAATACTTAGTCACAATGGAACTAAAAATACTGCAAATAGTTTAGATATGTTAATAAAAAATATAAATCAAAAAGGGTATGAAATTGTAAAGGTATCGGATTTAATATATAAGGAAAACTATAGAATTGATAATAATGGAACACAACAATTATTAAAATAAGAATAAAATTTTTAAATAGTAGGAATAATTATATTAATAAAAAAATAAGGAGATATGTATGTCATTCGTAGGTATAATTTCAGATAATAAAAACTTTAAATTTATAAAAAATAATGTGTTAGAAAATATTAAAGAGAATAAAGGACAATTAGAAATAATAGAAATAACAACAAATAGTATAGAAAATATGAAAAATATAAAATTTGAAACAATATTAATAACAACAAATTTAGATAAATTTAAAAGTAATTTTAGAATAATTGAAAATATGCTAGCAAGTGCAACATATTTGATAATTAATTCAGATATAGATGTAAATACCAAAATATCAGATAATTTAAAACTTAATATAATAACATATGGTTTAAATCAGAAGTCTACAATTACTGCATCTAGTATAAGCGAGAATAATGTAATTATATGCCTCCAAAGAAATATAAGAGGTGCAAGTAAAAAAATAATAGAGCAAAATGAATTCAACATAAAATTGGAGAATAATGATAATAGAATTATATATAATACATTAGCATATTTTAGTATTCTACTATTGTATGACAATTTTAGAAAATAGAAGAGAATGGTTTTTTTGCATAAATTTAACTATTTATGTAGACAAAACTAAAAAAATAGTGTATAATAAAGATTGTAATTTAATTTATAAATTTCTTAAAGAAAAAAGTACAATTGATAAAATTAAAAAAATAGGGAGGAAATAATATTGGATACAAATTATTTAGAAAACAACTACTTAACATTAGTAGGGAAGGTTACAGGAGAAAAAAGATATAGTCATGAGATTTATGGAGAAAAATTTTATGTTTTTGATTTATCAATTCCACGTTTAAGTGGTAATGCAGACATTATACCAATAACAGTTTCAGAAAGATTAATAAATGACGAAATGCTTTCAGGTGATAAAAAGTTATTAGTTAAAGGACAATTTAGATCATACAATAGCTATGAAAATGAAAGAAATAGATTAATATTAACAGTGTTTGCAAAAGATATCGAACAATTAGAAGAAAATGAAGTAGAAGAAGAAAGTGAATTAGTAAAAAAAGATCAAATAGTAAATGAGGTTGTTTTGATAGGATACATATGCAAAAAACCTATATATAGACAAACACCATTTGGTAGAGAAATTGCAGATATATTACTTGCAGTAAATAGAGCATATAATAAATCAGATTATATACCATCAATTGCTTGGGGAAGAAATGCAAGATTTTGCCAAAACATAGAAGTAGGAACACAAGTAAAAATAGTAGGAAGAGTTCAATCTAGAACATATGAGAAAAAATTCGAAGATGGAACATCTGAAACTAGAGTTGCTTATGAGGTTTCAATAGGAAGTTTAGAAGTAATTAATCAAGATGAAGTAAATAATGAAGAAAAAGTAGAAACTAAAGAAGCTGTATAGAAAATTTATGTAAAACAATGAATTTGTTAAAATTCATTGTTTTTTATTGATAATATATGATATACTATAAATAATTACTTTGTAGGAGAGTGATAAAATGATGCATACACTTTGTAAATATTATGATGAAACAGAACTTGTTGTGTCTGATATTATAAAAGATGAAAATGGCAAAGAAACAATAAGAGTGGTTTTTGAAAGGCCAACTGAAAGAGGTTTTGATACTATTATATTTGAATTGCCAACTTATAAAATTATTGAAAAAGATGGTTTTTATACTAATGAAGAAATAGAATTGTTCAAAACAATAGTAGAGCGTGGAGCACCATATTTTTATGAATTGTCAAACAAAGGCGGTGTTGATATTGCCTAATTTATTTGAAACAATGCGGTTATAAAATATATTTTTGGTCTAATGAGAATGATGAACCTATACATGTCCATATTTCAAAAGGTAGCCCGACAGGAAACTCAACAAAAATATGGCTTACAAAAAGTGGTGGTTGTATAGTTTCTAATAATAATAGCAATATTCCAGAAAAAGATTTAAAGAAAATAAAAGAAGCCCTATCTTACAACTATTTTCTTATAGTAGCAAAATGGAAAGAATATTTTAAAGGTGAAGAAATTAAATTTTATTGTTAAGTTTTTTTAGTATTTTCTATGCATAGTTCATTTTGTCTAAAATTTACTATAATGAAATAAAAAATATATAAAAAGAGTTTGAAAAGACTATTCTTTTCAAACTCTTTTTGGTATAATATGTAAAAATGAAAAACAATAGGAGAATTATATGAGAAATAAACAAAAAGAAAAGAAAAATATAAATGATTATACAAATATAAAATTTGAAATATTAGCTATAATACTAATTACAATATTTTGCATAGCACTAGCACCGATAACACTTCAAAATGATACATATTATACAATTAAAGTTGGAGAACATATAATGCAAAATGGAATAGATATGAAGGATCCATTTTCATGGCATGAAAGTCTTCCATATACATATCCACATTGGGCTTATGATGTGTGTATATATTTTATATATTTCTTATTTGGAATGAATGGAATATATGTATCAACTTGTATTTTAGCAGTTATTCTTGGAATAACAATATATAAAGTTAATTGTAAAATAGTAAAAAATAAGCTAATTTCATTTATAATAACTTTGTTATCTATGTATTTAATGCAAGGGTATGTTGCAGCAAGAGCGCAACTTGTAACATTTATATTATTTACACTTCAAATATATTTTATAGAAAGTTTTCTAGAAAGTAAAAAGAAAAGATATGCAATAGGTTTAATAATACTTCCAATAATAATAGCAAACTTCCATGCTGCTGTATGGCCATTTTATTTTATATTATTTTTGCCATATATAGGAGAATATATTATTGCAATTTGCTCAGATGACATTATATACGCAGGGACAATTGTAAGAAGTTTAAAAAGAAGGATTAAAAGATTATCGACAAAATCAGATAAAGTGCATAAATTAAAACAATTAGAAGAAAAGCTTAAATTAATTCAAGAAAAAAATGAAAAGATAAAAATAAAAAGACAAGAGGAAAAGAAAAATCCATACAAAATATATATAAATAAAAATAACAATACAAAAATATTAATATTTATAATGATTATATGCTTATTTACAGGATTTCTTACACCACAAACAACATTTGAACCATATACACATATTATAAAATTAATGAGTGGTAATACTACTCAGAATATAAATGAACATTTGCCACTTACACTTATAAACCATACTGATATATTATGTGCAATTATAATATTTATAGCATTACTTACTTTTACAGATTCAAAATTAAACTTAAGTGATTTGTTTATGCTAGGAGGATTAACATTTTTAATGTTTTATTCTAGAAGGCAAAGAACAATGTTTATACTAGTTTGTGGGATTATACTAAATAAGATACTATATCAATTGTCAGAGAAATATTTTAAAGAAGGAATACAAAAGATAACTAAGTTAATTGTAACTAAAGTAGGTATGTTTATAGTAATAGGTGTAGTAATTATTGCAAGTATGCTTATATACAAACCAAAAAGAGATGATGAGTATATAAATAAAAGTTCATATCCAGTAGAGGCATGTGATTGGATGCTAGAAAATCTAGATGTTCAAAATATTAGAATATTTAATGATTATAATTATGGAAGCTATATGCTATATAGAGGAATACCAGTATTTATAGATTCTAGATGTGATTTATATTCGCCAGAGTTTAATACAAAAACAGGAAAAAAAGAAGATGGACAAGATATATTTATGGATTATATAGAAACATCAAACTTGTCTAAATTCTATGGAAATACATTTGAAAAATATGATATAACTCATTTAATAACAGGTAAAAAATCAAAAATGAATATGATAATAAATAAGACAGATTATGAAAATTATAATGAAATATATTCAGATAAATATTTTGTTATTTATGAGCTTGTAAAATAGAAGGGGAAAATATGAAAAAAACAAATAAGATAATGCTTATAATAATATTAATAATGGTTTTATTAATATTATTAGATCAAGGGATTAAATTATTTATAATTGAAAATCCAGAAAATATAGTTATAAAAGGAGTATTAAAGTTTAAATTAGTAGAAAATACAGGAGCAGCATTTGGAATAGGAGAAGATTCTACGATTTCATATATTGTTATAAATATAGTTGTCCTTGGAATAATAACTAAATTTATGGTAAATGGAAATCAGTTAATTGAGATAAAGACAAAAGTATTATTATCATTAATCTTAGCAGGAGGATTAAGTAATTTAATAGATAGAATTTTTAGAGGCTATGTTGTTGATTATATTGACTTTACTCAAATTATTAATTTGCCAATATTTAATTTAGCAGACATATGTATAACAATTGGATGGGTAGGAGTAGCTGCAATATTTGCAGTATTTACAATAAAAGAAAAGAGAAATAAAAAAACTTTAGATATAGGGAGTAAAAATTGAAAAAGTTTATTGTTGAAAAAGAAGATGAAAATAAAAGATTAGATACATATTTAGTGCTAAAGAATAAAGATATTTCAAGAACAATGATACAAAAAATGATAGATGAAGAAAATATCCTAGTAAATAATAAAAAGCAAAAAGCATCATATAAAGTATTACAAGGGGATATTATTAGCTTAAATGAAGTAGTTCCCAAAGAGATATCGCTACAAGCTCAAGATATTCCACTTGATATAATTTATGAAGATAGGGATATTATTGTAGTAAATAAACCTAAAGGATTAGTTGTACATCCTGCAAATGGAAATCCAGATGGTACTTTAGTAAATGCAATAATGTCAATATGCAAAGGATCCTTGTCAGGAATAGGAGGAGAGATAAGGCCAGGAATTGTACATAGGTTAGATAAAGATACCTCTGGAATAATAATAGTTGCAAAAAATGATAAGGCACATATAAATTTAAGCGATCAGATAAAAAATAGAGAGGTAAAAAAGACATATATAGCTTTAGTAAGAGGAAATTTAAAAGAAAATGAAGCAACAATAAATATGCCAATTGGAAGAAGCACTAAAGATAGAAAAAAAATGGCAGTAACTAAAACAGGTAAACAAGCAATAACACATATAAAAGTATTAGAAAGATATAAAGATTATACATTATTACAAGTAAATATAGAAACAGGAAGAACACATCAAATAAGAGTGCACTTATCTCAAATAGGATATCCAGTAGTTGGAGATTACACATATTCAAATGGAAAAAATGAATTTGGGATAATAGGGCAATGTTTACATGCTAAATCACTAAAGTTTAAACATCCAATAACAGGCAGGGAAATGTTTTTAGAGGCTAAAATGCCTAAATACTTTGAAGATGTATTAGAAAAATTAAGGTCAGAATAATATCTAATTCGAGGAGAAAATATGGAAGAAGAAAAAAAAATTAGGCTTCAAAAATATATGGCAGAGGCAGGTATTGCATCTAGAAGAAAATGTGAAGATTTAATTTTACAAGGTAAAGTAAAATTAAATGGGAAGGTAGTTAAGGAATTAGGAACTAAAATTAATCCTAAAATTGATGAAGTTATATATAATGGGAAACAGATTAAATGTGAAGATGAAAAGATATATATACTTTTGAATAAACCAATAGGATATGTAACAACTGCAAAAGATCAATTTGGTAGAGATTCGGTATTAGATTTAGTAAAGGTAAGTAAAAGAATAGTTCCAGTTGGAAGATTAGATATGTATACATCAGGTGCAATTATACTTACAAATGATGGGGATTTTTTATACCAAGTAACGCATCCGAAGCATGAAATTGAAAAAACATATATAGTAACAATAAAAGGAATCATTCAAAATCAAGATATAGAAAAGTTAAAAAATGGAGTAGAAATTGGAGGATATGTTACAAAAGAGGCAAAAGTAAAAATATTAAAGATAGATAAACAAAAAGATATATCAAGGATAGAAATAGTTATACATGAGGGAAAAAATAGACAAGTTAGAAAAATGTGTGAGGCGATAGGAAAAAAGGTGTTAGCACTCCATAGAACAAAAATAGGAGAAATTGTAGTTAAAGATTTAAAATTAGGAACATGGAGATATCTTACAAAAAAAGAAGTAGATATATTATTAAATAAGGGGTAAATATTATGGTAAAAAGTATGGTAAAAAAAGTAATATTTATATTATTTGTTTTTATAATATTTAGTGTAACAATTAAATTTACGAAAACATTTGCAGCAAATTATCAAGGATATGAATATGAAGTAAATAATGACAATAGTTCTATCACAATTACTGGATATTCAGCAAATGATACGAGTTTAGAAATACCTACAAACATTGCAATTGGAACAAAAATGTATGAGGTTACATCTATAGGCAAAAAAGCTTTTTATGGAAATAAAAATTTATTAAAAGTTAGAATACCAGATTCTATAAAAAAAATAGAAACAGATGCATTTGAAAATTGCTCTTCTAAATTAAAGATATATGCTACAGCTAATTCAGAGGCATTAAGTTATGCTAAATCAAATAATATAAAATATTTAGTTACATTTGATAATTGGGCATATTCAATAAATAATGCTTCATCAATAACTTTAGAAGAATATGTAGGAACTAATTCTAATATATCTATACCAAATCAAATTGATGGAAAAACAATAAATCAAATTGCTAAAAGAGCTTTTTATTCAAATAAAAATTTACAAGAAGTAATTCTTCCTGAGACTATAATAGAAATAGGCCAAGAGGCTTTTAAAAGTTGTATAAATTTAAGAGAGGTATCTATGCCAAACTCAATTATAAGAATGGGAAGTTCAGTTTTTGCAGGGTGCAATAATTTAACTGCAATAACAATTTCTGAAAATTTAACAACAATATCAGACAGAACATTTTATATGTGCACAAGCTTAAATACAATTACTATTCCTGAAAACGTAAAAAAAATAGGAGAAAGTGCATTTGATGGTTGCACATCTTTAAGTAGTATAACTATTCCAAAGAATGTATCAAAATTGGAAAATGGAATATTTAATAATTGTAATAAAAATAACTTAAAAATATATTGTAAAAGTGGGAGTAATGCAAGTAAATATGCTAAAACTAATAATATTAATTTTATATTATTAGATGCACCAAGAAAGCTTTCAGTAATTCAAAAACCTGATAAATTAAAATATGTAGAAGGAGACAATTTTGATAAACAAGGTATGCTTGTTCAAGTAACATACAATGATGGAACGATAAAAAATATTAATAATTATGAAGTTTTAGATGGAAAAGATTTAAGGGTAGACAGAAATGTTATAACAATAAGCTATACAGAAAGTGAAGTTACAGTAAAATTAAAATGTGCGTTAGATGTTACTTTAGCTGGACAGACAGAAGAAAATAATATTTATGAAGAAGAAATAAAAGAAGAACCTAAAATTACATTAAATAGAGATGTAGGGACTCTAGATATAAATGGAACTTTAAAATTTATTGCTACAATAACACCTTTAGAGATATCGTCACAAAAAATTATATGGACAAGTAGTAATGAAGAGATAGTTAGTATTAATAATAATGGGGTAGTTAAAGGAAAACAAATTGGATCTACAACTATAACTGCTAAAACAGAAGATGGAAAGTGTGAAACTTCATGTGAAGTAATGGTAGTAAGTATACCTGAAGATTATCAAGGCCCTATTATAACAATAGAAGTTATTGAAGAGGCTGATGATTTTGCAAAAGTTAGAGTGTCAGTAACTGACAGAGAGAATCCTATAAAAAATCTTATGATAAATGATATAAATTGTACAAAAAACCTTAATGAATACAATGAAATAGAAACAAAGATATACAAAAACGTAGATTATGAAATAATAACAAAAGATGCAAATGGAAATATATCAACATTTATATATAACTATAATAATACGAATGGTGAAATAGTTACATGTGAAAATGGAGAGATATTAAGAGAAATTGCAAATGGAGAAGGCTTAGATGAAGATGTATATATAGAACCTGAAAAGTCTGAGATTGTAAATACTACACCAAGTTTTTTTAATAACATAGATAATATAATAATTATACTTATAATTGTAGTTATAACTTTAGCCATTTGTGTACACATGGGTGTAAAAATAAGAAATATGAGAAAAATATGAATAAAAGCACTTCGAAATGAAGTGCCTTTATATAAATTTTCTTAAATTATAAAAATACATCTTTGCAAATAATATAAAATAGTATATAATGATAAAGACTTTGGGAGGTGAGAAATTGGATTTAGAAAAATTACAAAAAGATATTGGATATAAATTTAAAGATTTAAACTTACTCAAAAAAGCGTTAACACATACATCATATGCGTATGAAAATAAAATAGAAAGTAATGAAAAACTAGAGTATTTAGGAGATAGTATATTAGAATTTGTATCTAGTGAGTACTTATATAATAATTATATAAATTTAAAAGAGGGAGAGATGACTAAAGTTAGAGCTGCAGTTGTTTGTGAAGATAGCTTATATAAAATTGCAAAATTGCATAATTTTAGTGATTTCTTATATTTAGGAAAATCAGAAAGAATGTCAGGAGGAAATGCAAGACCTGCAATACTTGCAGATAGTGTAGAAGCAGTAATTGCAGCAATGTATTTAGATGGAGGACTACAGCCAGTAAAAGAATTTATAGTAAATAATCTAAAACAAGATATAGAAATATCTACGAAAAATGTTGGGATAAAAGATTATAAGACAGTACTGCAAGAGAAACTTCAAGAACATGGAGAAGTAGAAATAAAATATAATATCATAAATGAAAAAGGTCCTGATCATGACAAATTTTTTGAAGCAGAAGTAAGATGTAATAATAAATTATTAGCCACAGGAATAGGAAAGAGCAAAAAACAAGCACATATGCAAGCAGCTAAGAAGGCGTTGGAAAGTTTAAAGTAAAAATATAAGAGGTGAAAAATGAAAAAACAATATATAATACCAATATTTGTTCCACATTTAGGATGTCCAAATGATTGTATCTTTTGTAATCAAAAGTCAATAAGTGGACAAACTAAAATGATTACAAAAGATGATGTTAAAAGAATTATCAATGACTATTTAAAAAAATTTAAAGAAGAAGATATATATAAAGAAGTAGCTTTTTTTGGAGGAAGTTTTACTGGTATAGATATTGAAAAACAAGAAGAATTACTAAAAGCAGCATATGAATTTATAGAGAAAAAACAAATACATAGTATTAGAATATCTACAAGACCAGATTATATTAATAAAGATATATTAAAAATGCTTAAAAAATATAAAGTTCAAACTATAGAACTTGGTGTGCAATCTGCAAATGACTATATTCTAAAAAGAAGTAATAGGGGGCATAGGTTTGAAGATGTAAAAAAAGCATCTAGGTTAATTAGATGGTATGGATTTAAGTTAGGTCATCAAATGATGGTAGGACTTCCAGAAAGTACAAGAATTGATGAAATAAATACAGCAAAAGCATTAATAAAATTAAAGCCTAAAATAATAAGGATATATCCAGTATTAGTAATAAAAAATACTAAACTAGAAGAAGAATACATAAATGGCGAATACGAACCTGTTACAATAGTACAAGCTGTAGAGACCTGCAGAGAATTAATAACAATGTTTAATAAAAAGAAAATAGAAGTAATAAGAATAGGACTTCAAAATACGGATACAATAGCAGATCCTAAAGAAGAGAAAAGTGAAGTTGTTGCAGGACCATATCATCCAGCATTTAGACAATTGGTTGAATCTGCTATGTGGTATGATGCTATAGTTTCTAAAATTAAGAAATTAAATGTAAAAGTAAAGGAAGTTGAAGTTATAGTAAATCCAATAGATGTAAATAATGTAATAGGACATAAAAGAGAGAATATAGATAAATTAAAAGAGGTATATGATGTTGATTTAATTGTAAAACAAGATGATAATATTAAACAAGGAAAATCGAAAATAGAAATAACAAAAATATATAATGATTTTTTGGAGGAATAATATGAAAAAAGATAATTTATACTTATTAATAACGCTGATAGTGTTATTAATAATAGCAGTTTCAATTTATATATATAAATATGTAGTGCTTGGAGAGACATTTAATTATAAACAAGAAACTGAAAATACTATTAATTATGATAAAGATACAATTGATGATATTATTAATAATATAAAAGAAGATGACACAAATACAAATACTAATTCTATAAACCAGGAAGATAATAGTACAATTAATGAAGTAGATACTAATAAGACTACAATAGATACATCTAACAATGTAACTGATAACAATGTTATTAATAATGAGACTACTAATACTAATATACTATAAACAATTATATTTAAAGTATAAAATCACCTATATTTACAAATAATTGTAATATAGGTGATTTTATGAATTTAAAAAATCTTAATTTTAAAAATATTTTATTAGAGATATTAGGAACAATAATTGGTACTGCAATAATGGCAATTGGAATATCTTTATTTTTACTTCCTAATAAGCTATCTTCAGGAGGATTTTCAGGATTAGCTACAATAACATATTATTTATTAAATATTCCAGTTGGTACAATAGTTTTGCTACTTAATATTCCTTTATTTATAATAGCTTTTTTTAAAATAGGAAAAACATTTTTTGTAAAATCTATAATAGGAACAATAAGTCTATCAATTTTTATAGATTTATTTGAAAAGATACAGCCACTAACACATGATAGATTTTTAGCTTGCATTTATGGGGGAATAATAATTGGAATAGGGACAGCTTTAGTTCTTAAATCTAAATCTTCCTCTGGTGGAACCGACCTTATTTCTAATATAGTTAAAGAATATAATCAAAAAATTAGAATGGGTACAATAATTGTAATTATTGATACTATAATTATTGCACTAAATGTTATTGTTTTTAAAGAAATAGAAATAGGTTTGTATTCAGCAATTGCAATATATCTAGATGGAAAAATGATTGATATAATTTTTGAGGGTATATATTTTACAAAATTAATATTTATAATTTCAGATAAAAATGAAGAGATTTCAGATGCAATAGAAAAAGATATAAAAAGAGGTGTAACTGGCTTATATGGAAAAGGTATGTATACAAATAAAGACAAATTAGTATTAGTGTGTGCTTCACCAAGAGGAGATATTGCAAGAATAAAAGAAAAAGCAAGAAAGATAGATCCTAAATGTTTTATAATATTATCAAATGCAAGAGAAGTATTTGGCGAAGGATTTAAAAAAGAATAGAAAGGAAATATCCTTTACTATTCTTTTTGCTTTCTTACAATTTTATAATTTCTTCTTTACTATCCGAATTCGGAATACTAAAAGAAATCGTTCTTGACTTGTCATATACACTTAAAATAACTTGGTAGATAACAGCAGAATTTTTTGAACTACATAAAAACGAAAAACATTCACCTTCAAATTCATTGAAATTGCTTATCTTTAAGGGTAATTCCCCTATCTGCTTTTCGAGAATTTCATAGAAATATCCATCAGATATTTCCATTTCATCTAACCAATAGCAGAGCCGTTGAATAAATCTTAAATTTTCGTTTTTCTGAATAACCATGTTGAAACCTCCTAAAAATTGTAAAAACATATTTCACAAAAGTGTGATAATATAATTATACCATAAATTTACATAAAAGTAAATATTGAAAAAGAAATCTTCATATGGTAAAATAAATGTGGAAAAAAGGAGAAAAAATATGAAAAAACAAGAATATATATTAAAAAATAGTGAATCCTTTGAGCTTAAAGATATATTTGAATGTGGACAATGCTTTAGATGGAATAAAAATCAAGATGGAAGCTATACAGGTGTTATTAAATATGGTGTTTTAAATGTAAAAAAACAAGATGAAAAAATAATATTTAAAGGCGTATGTGATGGAAATATAGAAGAAATAGTAAAAGACTATTTTGATTTAAATAGAGATTATGAAAAAATAAAAGAGAAGTTATCTAAAATAGATCAAAATATTAATTTAAGTGTAGAATATGGAAAAGGAATTAGAATTTTAAATCAAGATTTATGGGAAACAATTATTTCTTTTATAATATCGGCAAATAACAATATACCAAGAATTAAAGGAATAATTGAAAGATTATCTAAAAATTATGGAAAAGAGATAATATGGAATGGAAATAAATATTATACATTTCCAACTGCAGAAGATTTAAAAGATGTAACAATAGAACAATACAGAAAACTGGGACTCGGATTTCGTGACATAAGATTATATGAAACCACACAAATGATATTACAAAAACAAGTAGATTTAGATAAATTAGAAAATGAAAAAGATACACAAAAAGTAAGAGAAGAGCTATTAAAACTTTCAGGTGTAGGACCTAAAGTTGCAGATTGTATTTTATTATTTTCTACTTTAAAAAGATTTGAAGTTTTTCCAATAGATGTTTGGGTAAGAAGAGTAATGAATGATTTATATATAAAAAATCCAGATGAAACAAAAGTAAATAAAAAAGAAATAGAAAAATTGGCACAAGAGAAGTTTGGTGCTTTAGCAGGGTTAGCGCAACAATACTTATTTTATTGGAGAAGAGAAGAAGGAGCATAAATAAAATAATGAGTTTAAAAGTAATATATGGAAAATCTGGAGCAGGAAAAAGCACTTATTGCTTTTCAGAGATATCAGATTTAATAAAAAAAGAGAATAAAATATATATAATTACTCCAGAACAATTTTCATTTACTGCTGAAAAGAAACTTATGGAGGTTTTAGATAGTAATGCTGTAATAAATGCAGAAGTTATAACATTTAATAGAATGGCATATAGAGTTTTAAGCGAAGTTGGTGGAATAAAAAAAGAAACACTATCAAAAACTGGAAATGCTATGCTTATATATAGTATTTTAAATAATGAAAAGAAAAATTTAAAATTTTTAGGAAAATCAGATGAAAATGTAGACTTAGTTTCAAGAACAATTACTGAATTAAAAAAACATAGTATTTCAGTAGAAATATTAAAAGAAGAAGTTAAAAATAGTAAAGATGAATATTTAAAAACTAAGCTTCAAGATATTAATTTAATATATGAAAGATTTCAAAAACATATTGGAAATAAGTATATTGACGAAACAGATCTGCTTACTATGCTATCAGAAAAAATAGATAAAACAGATATGTTTAGAGATAGTATAATATATATAGATGAGTTTGTAGGTTTTACAAGCCAAGAATATGAAATAATTAGAAAATTACTTAAAATGGCAAAAGAGGTTAATATAATAACTTGTATAAATAATCTTGATTTTAATACAATTCCTGAAACAGATATATATTACACAAACAAACTTACAATATCAAAGATTTTGGGAATTGCAAAAGAAGAAAATATAGATGTAAAAAAAATACATTTAAAAGAACTTAAAAGATTTAAAACACAAGAATTAATTCATTTAGAGGATAACTTATATAAAAATAATTTTAATAAATATGAAAAAAAAGTAGAAAATATAAAAATGTTTTTAGCAAAAGATCCATATTCAGAAATAGAAGAGGTTGCTAAAAATATAGTAAAACAAATTAAAAATGAAAATTATAGATATTGTGATATATCAGTTATAACAAAAAATATAGATATTTATTCAAACCTAATAAAAGCTATATTTAAAAAATATGATATACCAGTATTTATTGATGAAAAAAAAGATTTAAACCAAAATATAATTGTAAAATATGTATTATCAATAATAGATGTTTTATCTAAAGATTGGTCATATAAAGCAATGTTTAATTACATTAAATCTGGGTTTTTAGAACTGGAAGAAGATAAAATATTTGAACTTGAAAATTACGCTATAAAATATGGAATTCAAAAAAGTAAATGGAAAAAAGATTTTATATACGGATATGAAAATGAGCAGGATAAAGAGAAAATAGATTATTTAAATGAAGTTAGAAAACAAGTAGTAAGTCCATTACTTAAATTAAAAGAAAAAATAAATGAACAAAAGACAGCTAAAAATATATGTATGCAGCTATATAATTTTTTGGTAGAGCAAAACATAGAAGAGAAAATCAAGGAAAAAATAATTGAATTAGAAAAAGAAGACTTAATAGAAGTTGCAAATGAATATGCCTCTACTTTAAATATTATAAGCAGTGTTTTAGATGATATAGTAATTGTCTTTGGTAATGATAAGATTACTATAGATAAATTTACTCAAATACTTAAAATTGGACTTAAAAATAGCAAGCTTGGAAAAATACCTTTAAGTCAAGACCAAGTAGTAATAGGAGATGTAGATAGATCTAGAAGTCATAAAGTAAGGACTACATATATAATTGGTTTAAATGATGGAGTTTTTCAAAATGTTAAAAAAGATGAAGGATTTTTAAATGACATAGATAGAGAAAAACTGAAATTAGATGGAATAGAACTTGCAAAAGGAACATTAGAGAACTTATTTGAAGATAATTTTAATATATATAAAGCATTTACAACAGCAGAAGAAAAGATTTATTTATCATATACATCTTCTGATTTTGAAGGAAAGTCTTTAAGACCATCAGTTTTAATTACAAAGATAAAGAAAATATTTCCAAAATTAAAAGAAAGTAGCGATATTATTTTTGAAAGTTCAGAATTAATTAATAAAAAACAGGCATATGAAGTGCTTTTAGAAAATATAAGTAATTTAAATAATGCAAGCAAAATTGATAGCAAATGGTACGATTTGTATATATATTATAATAAAGATAAAGAATATAATTTAAAGCTAAAACAAGATTTAAAAGGTTTAAGATATACTAATTTACCAGACAATATAAACGAGGAAAATATAAATAAATTATATGGAAATAAATTAAAAACGAGTGTATCTAAGCTAGAACAATATAGAAGGTGTCCATTTTCATATTATCTAAAATATGGACTTAATTTAAAACAAAAAGAAGAACTAAAGATGCAAAGTTTAAATACGGGTACATTTATGCATGAAGTTATTGATGAGTTTTTTGAATATATAAAAAATAATGGTATAAAATTAGAAAAGATACAAGATGAAGATATTAAAAATATAGTAAATAAAATTGTAGAAGATAAATTGAAGCTTTCTAAAAATTATATTTTTACATCAAGTGCAAAATATAAGTTGTTAGTTATAAGATTAAAAAGAGTTATAACTAAAGCTATGAAATATATTTTACAAACATTAAATGAAAGTGATTTTGATGTTTTAGGAACAGAAGTAGAATTTACTGAAAAAGGAAAATATAAACCAATACTTTTGGAATTAGATAATGGCAGAAAAGTTGAAATTACAGGGAAAATAGATAGAATAGATGTTGCTAAAGGCGAAGCCGGAAAATATTTAAGAATAATAGATTATAAATCTTCAGCTAAAAACATCGATTTAAATGAAGTATATGCAGGGCTTCAAATACAGCTACTTACATATATGGATGCAATTTGCAAGGTAGAAGATTTAATGCCTGCGGGGGTATTATATTTTAACTTATTAGAGCAAATGATAAAATCAGATAAAAAGATGTCTGATGAAGAGATAGAAGAAAAAATAAAATCTAACTTTAAGATGAAAGGATTAATATTAGCAGATATAAAAGTAGTAAAAATGCATGATAATAGATTAAGTAGTGGGTCATCAAATTTAGTTCCAGCATATATTGATAAATCTGGTAATTTAAGTACTAAAAAAACAAATGGAGTAACAAAAGAGGAATTTGAAAGTTTAGAAAAATACATTAATGTGATAATAAAGCAAATAGCAAAAGAAATTTATTTGGGAAAAATAGATTTAAGACCATTTAATAAAGAAGGAAATACACCTTGCTTATATTGTGAATATAAATCTATATGTTCATTTAATCCAGGTTTTTGTCAAAATTCATATAAATATATTGATAAAAAACCAAAAGAGGAAGTAATAAAAGACATAGAAAATAAACTTAAATAGAATTTAGGAGGAATTATGGATTTATCAAATAATAATGTAATACATGTTAAAAAAGGTAAAGTTGAATATTTACAATTTAAAAGATTATTAGAATACAAAAATATTTTAAACCATGCATATAGTTTAGGAAAAGATGTTAATTTTAGAACGGCTAAAGTAGATAAAACACCTCTTTCAAAAGAAGAATATGAAAGAGCAATAAGAGATTATAAAAATTTATGCGATTCTATAGATTCAAATTATATAAATATAGTTAAAACAAATCAAGATCATACAAATAACGTAAAGATTGTAGATAAAAAAGTAAAAATAGACATTCCTGATATAAATTTAGAAGAATATAATCAAATTGATGGATTAGTAACAAATACAAAAAATTTGATTTTATCTACAACAAACGCTGATTGTATTTTACTTTTATTTTTTGATCCAATAAAAAAAGTAATTGCAAATGTTCACTCAGGATGGAAAGGTACTCTTCAAAGAATATCAGTTGTAGCTATAGAAAAAATGATAAATGAATTTGGAAGTAGACCAGAAGATATTATTTGTTGTATTTTACCTAGTATTAGAAAATGTCATTTTGAAGTAGATGAAGATGTCAAAGATATGTTTGTAAACGAATTTAAAGACTTAAATGAGCTAGATAAAATAATTGAAGAAAAACAAAATAAATGGTATATTGATACAGTTTTAATAAATAAAATAATATTAAAGAAATCTGGTATGCTAGATTCAAATATAATAGATAGTGAAATTTGTAGTGTATGTAATAAAGATTTAGTACACTCATTTAGAGTAGAAAAGGAAGGATATGGATTAGCTACTGCATTAATAGAATTGAAAGGAGATTAAAAGTTATGATTCCAAATAAATTAAATTTAGGTGATACAATAGGAGTTATTGCTCCATCTGATCCAATAATTGGTGAGAAGATAGATGAAGTAAAAAGAGCAAAAGAGATATTAGAAACAAAAGGATTTAAAATTAAGTTTTCAAAGAATTTGTTTTCTGCCACCAATGGATATAGTGCAACAGCTAAAGAAAAAGCAGATGATATAAATGATATGTTTAAAGATAAAGATGTAAAAATGATATGGTGTGCAAAAGGTGGAAATAACTCAAATATTGTATTTGATTATTTAGATTATGAAGCAATCAAACAAAACCCTAAAATAATATGTGGGTATAGTGATATTACATCACTTACAAATATAATACATGAAAAAACGGGATTGATAACATTTAGTGGAACAAATTTTAAAACGATAGCAACAGATGAAACACATTATAGCTTAAATGAAGCATTAAATAGATTTGTAAATGCAAGCTTAGAATTTGGAAAAGAAGAAACAGGATATAAAACAAT
This sequence comes from uncultured Clostridium sp., assembly GCA_964608075.1. GTDB lineage: Bacteria > Bacillota > Clostridia > TANB77 > CAG-508 > CAG-269. The sequence continues at coordinate 26,080 of CAZSMG010000006.1, forward strand.
AAGAGAAGGTACAAAGGTAGCTCACGGGCAGCTTGTTGGAGGTAACTTATATTTAACTAGAGGATTAGTATGTGGAAAATATAGTATTTCTTTTGAAAATAAAATACTATTTTTAGAAGATGTAGGACTTGAGACGCCACCTGAAGTAATTAGTAACTTCTTATATTACATGAAACAAAATGGTGTATTTGATAAAATAAATGGGTTATGGCTTGGAAATTATGAACATGCAAGTAAATATACATTAGAGAAAATAGTATTAGATGTTTTAGAAGATGATTATAATTTCCCAATTATAAAATCAAATAATTTTGGACATATAGAAAAGAAAACCGTAATTCCAATAGGAACAAAAGCAAAAATAGATACATCAAAAGATATAAAAATTGAATTGTTAGAAAATTGTGTAAATTAGTATAAAACCTTGAAAAAATTCTTATTTTGTGATTTAATAATAATATAAATTATTAGGAGGTAAAAAATGGAAGAAAATGAGAAAAAACAAGTTAATACAGAAGAGTTAAAAAATGAGACAGTAAATACAGTAAATGAAGTAAAAGAAACAATAAAAAACGTAGATATTAAAAAAGATACTGTAGAAACAACAAACTTTGTTAAAGAATTAGCTGTAAATCCTTTAGAAAAAATTAAAGAGATAGTTGATGATAATTCAAACAAATATCTAAAATATGCTATTATTATTTTAGCAGTATGGGTAATAGCAATTGTAGTAAGGGCATTATTTGCATCATCAGGAATTTGGAGATTTTCTGCTGCATGGAAAACTTTATTATCAATTATTAAAAGTGGTGTTGCACCAGTTTTAGGAGTAGTTGCAACTTCAGCTATTATTATGATATTTAATAAAGATAACAAGAAAAAACCAACAACAATTTTAACAGCTGTAACAACAGCATCAATTCCACTAGCAATAGCAGATGTATTAAGATTATTATTAATAATCAGTTCATCAATGTCTAAAATATTATCACCTATTTCAGGATTTTGTGCGGCTATATCACTAATATTAACATATTTTACAGCTAAATCAATTTTAGGAATAGAGAAAAATTCAGAATTTCTTAAAAAGTTTATTTTAATAGAAGCATGTTATTATGTAGTATATTTTGTACTTACATTTTTAGAAATATATATTTAGTTAGTATAATAAAAAAGGACTATATACTTAGTTCTTTTTTGTTATTAAAAGGAGCAAAATATGTTTGAAACATGGGAAGAATTAGAAGATAGCATAAAAGATTGTAATAAATGTAAACTTTGTAAAACAAGACAAAATATAGTTTTTGGAACAGGAAATAAAAATGCTAAATTAATGTTTATAGGTGAAGGACCAGGAGCAGATGAAGATATGCAAGGAGAACCTTTTGTAGGAAAAGCAGGTAAGTTAATGAATATGGCATTTGAAGCAATAGGATTAAATAGGGAAGATGTTTATATTGCAAATATAGTAAAATGTAGACCCCCTTCAAATAGAAACCCAGAAGAAGATGAAGCTCTAGCATGTCTAAACTATTTAAGAAATCAGGTAATGCTAGTTAAACCTAAAATTATAGTTTTGCTTGGAAGTGTTGCCCTAAAAAATGTACTTGGAAAAGAATATGGAATTACATCAAGCAGAGGAAAATGGATAGAAAAGAAAGAAATTTTGTATATGCCAACATGGCATCCAGCAGCTCTTTTAAGAGATGAAACTAAAAAGATAGATTTTATAAAAGATTTAAAACAAGTTTTAGAAAAATATTGAATTTAATATAATACTTTTAGTATGGGAGTAATTATTATGGATAATGAAGACTTAAAAAGAGAATTAAGAAATTTAAGTAAAAAAAGTAGTGTAGAGGATGTACAAAAATACATAAAAGATATGATACAAGTTAGAGGTTTTAAAAATAGTTTATTAGAGAGAATGTGTTTATTAACAGAAGAAATAGGTGAGCTTGCAAAAGAAGTAAGAAAGACAGACGATAATTTACGAGTTGATGAAAATAAAAAATATAGTTCTAACTTAGAAAATGAGATAACAGATGTATTTATTTGTTTAATGGGAATGTGTGAATTAATTGATATGGATATTGTACAAGGATTAAAGAATAAGGAAGAGATTAATTTTAATAGGAATTGGAAATGAGTATTTTATGACAATCTAAGAATAGGTTTCTATTTTAGAATAAAATTATATATATTTCTCAAAATGAACAATACAAAAAGATCCTAAAATATTTAGGATCTTGATATATTTATTTAGTTTTTATTAAATTCTTCTACACTTTGTTTTTTAAACAATATATTTTTTATTGCTTTAATAATAAGAGAAAACTTACTTTGCTTTTTAGATACATTATAAATTGCAGTTTCTATTCCACCATTTTCATATATATTATACTTGTGATCTAGCTGAGTCATTTTTTCTACACAATAATTATTGTAGAAAGTATAACCATCCAAAGTGCCTATATAATTTTTAAAATTAGATAATTTTTGTCTATAAAGTTCTATACTATCTAAATTACAAATCTTTTCAAACTGATTATCAAAATAACTTGATATAATTAAGTTTTGAGTTCTCATAAACGTTAGAGAGATTTTATCCTTTGCTTCATTTATTTTTTTAATAATATTATCTGCTTTTTTATTTCTATCATCGATTTCTTGAAGTTTATTATTTAATTTTATAATATTTTCTTCGGCATATAAAATAGTATCTATAGCATCTTGAATTGCCATAAATGTTTTTTTAGATGTTAAATAGCTAAATTTTCTTTTAAAGTCATCATTACTAAATAAAGTACTTTCAAAAAGAATATCTTCACCTGTAAGGTAAGCCATTTGTTCAACTAATGCACATTCTACAGGATAATATGATGGGCTACTAGCCATAAAGTTAATTCCATAATATTTAACAGCATCTTTTTTAATTCCGATTATTCTAGATGCCATAAGTTGAACTGCTGCTTCATTTAGTCCCATACCATATGCTTTAAATTCTGTAAAATTACATTGACCTAGTCTAATAAGAGAGTTTTTATTATCTTTAATTTCTTGAAGATAATGTATACATTCATGAATTGCAAATTCTTCTAAATCTTCTTTTGGAATATCTTGATTAAAATATATAGAGGTATTTTTGTAAAAGTAATTTGCCTCAGACATACCATTTGGTACTTTTGCTCTATACATATCTATTCTAGATAATCTGATAAATAAGTCACCTGGATTTAAATTAAACTCAGGAAAAGTAGAACATAGCCTATTTGCAATGTTCCTAGCAATAGTATTTACTGTTAAAGTATCTAATTTTTCTACTACTTCTATTCCATCTTTTTTTAAATCAGATTCTACACTCATAATAATACTCCTTATTTTACTATAAACATTATACAATATAAAATTTAAAAAAGTATTTCAGTAGTATTAAATGTGTGTTACAATTTTATTACAATATAAAAGCTATAGTATTTAACTATAGCTTAAATAAATTATTTAACAACAATGTTATAAATTCTATTTTTAACGTAAATTTCTTTTATAACGTTTTTATCTTTTAAGTATTCATTCATTTTTTCATGAACTAGTTTTTTAACTTCTTCTTCTGGCAAATCAAATTCAATATCAATAGAATTTCTTAATTTACCATTAACTTGAATTGGTAAATTAAAAGTATCATTAGTTGTCTTTGATTCGTCATATGTTGGCCAAGCCTCATAAGATATTGTACCATTAAATCCAAGTACAGTATTCCAAAGTTCTTCTGTTATATGTGGTGCTACTGGATTTAATAATTTTAAAAATCCTATAGCATATTCTTTTGGAAATACATCTTCTTTATTTATTGTATTTATAAATATCATCATTTGACTAATTGCTGTGTTATAATTCATAGTTTCATAGTCTCCAGTAACTTTTTTTACTGTGTAATGATAAATTTTTTCTAGATTTTTATTTTCTTTATCTTGAATTTTATCTGTTTCTGCATATAATCTCCAAACTCTATCTAAAAATTTTTTACAACCTTCAATTACATTTCGATCCCATGGTTTAGCAGAGTCTATTGGACCCATAATCATTTCATAAACTCTTAAAGCATCTGCACCAGATTCTTTTACCATATCATCTGGATTTATAACATTACCTTTTGATTTACTCATTTTTTCTCCATTAGGTCCTAAAATCATACCTTGATGACGTAATTTAGCAAATGGTTCTTTTACAGGAACAACCCCTTTATTATATAAGTATTGATTCCAAAATCTTGAATATAGTAGGTGACCTACTGCATGTTCTGGACCTCCCATATACATATCAACAGGTAGCCAATGTTCTAATAATTTTTTATCTGCAATTTCATTCTGGTTATTAGGATCAATGTATCTTAAAAAATACCAACTTGAACCTGCAGATCCAGGCATTGTACTTGTTTCTCTTTTAACTTGTTTTCCATCTATTGTAGTATTTACCCAGTTTGTAGCTTTTTCTAAAGGAGATGCACCAGTTTTTGATGGAGAATAGTCTTCAAGTTCTGGAAGTATTAATGGTAAATCTGTATCTTTCAAAACAATCATATTTTCATCATTATCATAAACTATTGGAATTGGCTCTCCCCAATAACGTTGCCTTGCAAATATCCATTCACGAAGTTTATAATTTATCTTTTTCTTACCGATACCTTTTTCTTCAAGCCATTTAATCATTTTGTCTATTGCCTGTTGTTTGCCAAGACCATTTAAAAAGTCAGAATTTATATGTTTTCCATCACCTACAAAAGCTTCTTTTTCTATATTTCCACCTTCTAAAACAGGTATAATATCAAGCTTAAATTTGTTTGCAAATTCATAATCCCTTTGATCATGTGCAGGAACTGCCATAATACATCCTGTTCCATATGTTGCTAAAACATAGTCAGAAATCCAAATAGGTATTTTTTTATTATTTACAGGATTAATTGCATAGCTTCCAGTAAATACACCAGTTTTATCTTTATTTAGCTCTGTTCTTTCTAAATCAGATTTAGAAGCTGCTAATTTTTTATATTCTTCTACAGCATTTTTTTGTTCAGGTGTTGTAATTTTATCAACTAATTCAAGTTCTGGTGCTAATACACAATATGTAGCTCCAAATAATGTGTCAGGTCTTGTTGTAAACACTATAAATTCATTATCATAATCAGCTACTTTAAATAAAACTTCTGCACCTTCAGATTTCCCTATCCAGTTACGTTGAATTTCTTTTGTTGATTCAGGCCAATCTATATCATCAAGACCTTCAAGTAAAGTTTCAGCATATGCTGGTATATCTAAAACCCATTGTTTCATATTTTTACGAACAACAGGGAATCCTCCTCTTTCAGATTTTCCATTTATAACTTCGTCATTTGCTAAAACTGTACCTAATTCTTCACACCAGTTAACTGGCATATCAACAAGTTTTGCTAAGCCATCATTAAATAATTGTTTAAAAATCCATTGTGTCCATCTATAATAATTAGGATCACAAGTAGAAACTTCTTTGCTCCAATCAAAAGACAAACCAAGCATTTTTAATTGTCTTTTAAATGTTTCAATATTATTTTTAGTAAATCCATCTGGATGATTACCAGTTTTTATTGCATATTGCTCAGCAGGAAGACCAAAGGCATCCCAACCCATTGGATGTAAAACATTATATCCTTGCATTCTTTTCATTCTAGATAAGATATCTGTTGCTGTATATCCTTCTGGATGCCCAACATGAAGACCTTGTCCTGAAGGATATGGAAACATATCTAAAGCATAATATTTTGGTTTAGAAAAATCCCATACATCAGTTTTAAATGTTTCATTTCTATCCCAATATTCTTGCCATTTTTTTTCTATTTCATTAAAATTATATCCCATGTAAATAGCTCCTTTCGTATTAATGAAAATATTATATATCAAAATAGTAGTATTTTCAATAAATTTGCTAAATAAATATTTTTTTAAAATTAAAAAAGTTTGAAAAAATTTAATATAAAATTGATTTATTGATTTTTATTTATAGTTATAGTAAAATAATAAAAAAATAGAGAAGAGGAAATAAAAAAGTGAAATTTGGGTTATCAGAAGAAATAATTGATAAAATAAGAGAGATTACAAAAAGATATAATAAATATCAATTTAAAATATTTGGATCAAGGGTAAAAAATACTTATAAAGACACATCAGATATAGATATAGCAGTATTTGTTAATATACCATATGAAGAAGAGTACAAAATAAGAAATGAATTTGATTTATTAGATATAATATATAAAATTGATTTAGTATTTATTAATGGTAATACAAAAAAAGAATTTTTAGAAGAGATTCAAAGAGAAGGAGTGTTAATTTAATGAAAAGATTTGAAGAAAGAAAACAAGATTTAATAAATGCAACAAATAGATTAAAAGAAGCATTACAACAGGAAGTAAATAATATTATAATAGATGGAACACTTCATAGATACGAATTTACATTTGAATTAGCTTGGAAGGCATTAAAGGATTATTTAGAATATTTAGGAGTTTCATCAAGTACAGGAAGTCCAAGAGAAGTAATAAAAGAAAGCTTTGCTCATAATATAATTAAAAATGGTGATATATGGATTAATATGATGCTTGCTAGAAATTCATTATCACATTTATATAATGAAGAAGCCTCAAGACAAATTTATAATAATATAAAAGATGAATATATATTTGAAATAGAAAAATTGGTAGAATTTTTCAAAAATAAATAAGTTATAAACATAATAGGTAGGTGATAAAAATGATAGACATACAAAAAGCAAAAGAAATTTTTTTAGAGTATGCAAAGGTATTTGACCAAACTGATGAAAGTATAGCAAGAAAAATAGGACATTCATTAAGAGTTATGGACATAAGCACTAAATTAGCAAAAAATATGAAATTAGATGAAGAAAAAGTACAATTAGCTACTCTTATAGGGTTGTTACATGATATAGGAAGGTTTGAACAAAGAAAAAGATTTAATACTTTTAGAGATTCTGATAGTATAGATCATGCAGATTTAGGAGTAGAAATTTTATTAAAAGATGTTTTTTTAAGAAAATTTATTGAAGAAAATAAATATGACAATATAATTTTAAAAGCAATTAAAAATCATAATAAGTATACCATTGAAAATAGCTTAAATAAAGAAGAATTATTATTTTCTAAAATTATAAGAGATAGTGATAAGATTGATATATTATATGAAGCAGAGACAATGTTTTATAAAGGAGGGCAAAAAGAGGAAATAGAAAATTCATCAATAGATAAATATGTAGAAGTACAAATTGAAAATATGCAGCCAATCTTAAGAAAAAAAGGATTAAAGCCTTATGGTATAAATGATGTATTATGTATTATTGCATTTATATTTGATATAAATTTTAAGGAAAGTTTTGAAATTATAAAGAATAAAAATTATATAAATAATATTTTAAACAGATTTGAATACATAAATAAAGAAACAAAAGAAAAAGTAGAAATAATAAAGGAAAACGTAAACAATTATATAGAAGAGAAATTAAAATAAATATATATTAGAAATAGATAAATTATTGAAAATTTTAAAAAACAAATAAAGATGTAGGAGCTAAAATGATAGATATAGAAAAGGCAAAAGAGGTATTAAATAATTATATAAAAAAATATGATGATACAAATCCTAAAATAAAATTAAAAAAAGATCATATATTTAGAGTTGCGTATAATTCAAAGCAAATAGCAGAAAAATTAAAATTATCAGAAGAAGATATTAAATTAGCAGAGATAATAGGACTTTTACATGATATAGGAAGATTTGAACAATTAAGAATATATAATACATTTAATGATAAAAAGAGTATAGATCATGGACTTAAAGGCATAGAGGTTTTATTTAATGATAATTTAATAAGAGAATTTTTAGAAGAAAAGAAATATGATCAAATCATAAATATAGCAATAAAAAATCATAATAGACCTAATATAGAAGAAGGTTTGCAAGAAAGAGAATTATTACATTCTAAAATAATAAGAGATAGTGATAAAATTGATATTTTTAATATAATTGTAAATTCAAATATAGAAGATGCTGTATGGTTTCCAGTACATAATATAGAATATGAAAAAATATCTGATAAAGTTTATAAAGATATGATAGAAAATAAATTAATAAATTATTCAAATGTACAAACTAATATAGATTGCATAGTTACATGGATAGCATATATATATAATATTAATTTTGATATTTCTTTAAAAATATTGAAAAAGGAAAATTATATAAATAGATTAGTAGATAGAATACATTATAAGGATATCGAAACAAAAGAAAAAATGGAAAAACTTAAAAAAGATGCACAAAAATACATAGAAGAGAAAATGAAATAAAGGAAAATAAAATGGGCAAAAAATTACTTATAACAGAAAAACCATCTGTAGCAATGGAATTTGCAAAGGCTTTAAAAATAAATACAAATAGAAAAAATGGATATCTAGAGTCAGAAACTTGGATAATAACGTGGTGCGTAGGACATTTAGTTACAATGAGTTATCCAGAAAAATATGATGAAAACTTAAAATTTTGGAGACTAGATACACTTCCATTTATTCCAACTGATTGGAAATATGAAATAATTCCTGCTGTAGAAAATCAATTTAATATAATTAAACAATTATTAAATAGAGAAGATGTAGAAGAAATATACAATGCTGGTGACTCAGGACGTGAGGGAGAATATATACAAAGGCTAGTATTTATGATGGCAAAAACTAATCCAAATGCTAAATTAAAAAGAGTGTGGATAGATTCACAAACACAAGAAGAAATTTTAAGAGGAATAAGAGAGGCAAAAGATTTATCAGAATATGATAGTCTTTCGGATTCAGCTGATTTAAGATCAAAAGAAGACTATTTACTCGGAATAAATTTTTCAAGACTTTTATCAATTATTTATGGAAAAAGAGTTGCAA
>CAZSMG010000007.1:0-27505 GCA_964608075.1 uncultured Clostridium sp.
ATTAGAAGAGCAAGCTGAAAAAGCAAAAAAATATTTAAATTTAAGAGAAGAGCTAAAATCAATAGAAATAGGATTATTTGTATACAATATTGAAAAATATAAACAAAGCTTAGAAGAAATTGTAAAAGATGAAGAAATAATGAATTCTACTTGTAATCAAGAAGAAGGAAAATTAGAACGTATAAAAGCATTAAAAGAAGAGCTTAAAAATCAAATAGATGAAATAACAGAAAAAATAGAATCTATGCAAAACATTGGATTTGAAAGTCAAAAAGAAATTGAACAATTAAATTCTGATATAAATGTTGCAAATACTAGAATTGAAAATAACAAAGAAAACAAAGTAAGATTTGAAAAAGAAATAGAAGAAATAAAGATAAAAATCTCTGATGCACAAGAAGAGATAAAACAGAAACAAGCTAAAAAAGATAATTTAAAAGAAAATAGAAAGAAATTCGAAGAAGAGTTAAAAGAAAAGCAAGAAGAACTAGATAAATTAACAGGAAAATTATCCCAAAAGGAAAAAGAAATAGAAAGCTATAAAAAGAAAGTAGAAGAAAATACAGATGAAAAATATGAGCTTGGGGCAGATATAAGCACACAAAATGCAAACTTTGAAAACTTAGGAAAAAGACAAAATCAAATAAAACAAGAAATCCAAAGTAATATTTCTGAGTTAGATTCAACAAGACTAAAAAAAGAAGATATATCAAAAGGATTTTATCAGGCTGAAAAAAATAGAAATAGTGTATTATCGAATTTAGAAAAAATATCTACAAAAAGAGATGAAGCATCTAAAAAAATCAAACAATATGATGATGATATAAATAATTTATCTAGTGACATGCGTATTAAAGAATCAAGACTTAAATTTTTAATAGAAACAGAAAAAGAAAAAGAAGGTTATATAAAAAGTGTTAAAGCATTATTAAATGATTGTGAAAATGTAAAAGAATTAGGAAAAGGTATGCATGGAGTTTTAGCAAATATTATATCAGTTCCTAAAGAATATGAAACAGCAATTGAAATGTGCTTAGGAGCAAGTCTTCAAAATATTGTTACAGAAACAGAAGAAGATGCTAAAAGATTAATTGAGCATTTAAGAAAAAACAACCTAGGTAGAGCTTCATTTTTGCCAATAACATCTGTAAAAGGTAAAAAGTTAGAAAATATAAAAGGAAAAGAAAAAGGTGTAATTGGAGTTGCATCAGATTTAGTTGAATATAACAAAAAATATGACCAAGTTATATTAAATTTACTTGGCAGAACTGTAATTGTAGATAATATGGAAACAGCAATAAAGCTTGCAAAACAGAATAATTATTCATTTAGAATAATTACAGTAGAAGGTGACTTAATTAATCCGACAGGTGCAATTACAGGTGGTTCTGTTGCTAAAAAAACAGTAAATATTTTAGGTAGAGGAAGAGAAATTGAAAGCTTAGAAAAGGAATTAAAGAAAATAAAGCATAAAATTGAAAAACTAGAGAAAGAAAAAGAAGAATACATTTCATCACAAGAAGATACTTTAGAAGAAGTAACAAGTCTAGAAAAGGCTCTACAAGAAATAGATATTACATATGCAACAGAAAAACAAAAAGTTGTAGCAATTGATGAGAATATTGATAGAATACAAAAAAGATTAGAAAAGTTAAAAGAAGAAACTCTAAATATTGATAAGCAAAAAGAGAATATAGAAAAAACAAAGCAAGAAGACGAAAAACATATAGAAAGTATTAATGAAGAAAACGAAAAGCTTAACAATATAATAAATGAATTTGCACAGTTAAATAAAGATAATCAAAAGTACATTGATGATTTAAATTTTGATATAACAAATTTGAAAATTTCTGTATCATCATTTGATGAGAGTGAGACTTCAATTGATGAAATATCTGATATGATTAATCAAGATATTGAAAATAACAAAAAGAGTATAGAAAATAAAACTAATCAAATTGTACAAATTGAAAAAGAAACACAAGAGCTACTTAAAAGTATTAAAGATACCAAGCTAAAAATAGAAGAAATTAAAAAACAAGTAGCAACAAGTGGCGAAACTATAGAGAATTTAAAACAAGAAAGAATTCAAAAAAATGAAAAGTTAGCTTCTAAAGAAATCGAATTAAATGATCAGTTTAAAATTATTGAAGATGTAAAATCACAAATAGTAAAACTAGATGCCAAAAAGTCAAAGATTGAAGAAGATTTAAATGGTGTTATAGATAAACTATGGGAGGAATATGAGCTTACTCCAAATATGATTGGAGAATATAAAAAACCAGATAATATTGCACTTACACAAAAAAAGGTAAATAGTTTAAGAGCAGATATAAAAGATTTAGGAAGTGTTAATGTAGATTCAATTGAAGAATACAAACAATTAAAAGAAAGATATGACTTTATGTGTGAGCAAAGATTAGATTTAGAAAATACTATGGCTAAACTTAGAAAAATGATTCAAGAAATGACAGAAATAATGAAAGAACAATTTAAAACTCAATTTGAAGTTATAAATAAAAATTTCGGAGAAGTATTTAGAGAATTATTTGGTGGTGGAAAGGCAGAATTAAATTTAGCAGATGAAGAAAATATATTAGAGTGTGGAATTGATATAACAGTTCAGCCACCAGGTAAGAAACTTCAAAATATGATGCTTCTATCGGGTGGAGAAAAAGCATTTACAGCAATAGCATTACTATTTGCTATTTTAAAGATAAACCCAGCGCCATTTTGTGTGTTAGATGAAATTGAGGCAGCTTTAGATGATGTTAATGTATTTAGATATGCAGAATATCTAAAGAAATTTGCAAAAGATACACAGTTCTTAGTAATTACACATAGAAAAGGAACAATGGAAGTTGCAGATACAGTCTATGGAATTACTATGGAGGAAAATGGTATTTCTAAATTACTATCTATGAAATTGAAATAGAGTATAAATAGGATTATAAAAATTAGAGAGCATTTGCTCTCTAATTTAATATATTAATAATTATCAAGGTAAGGTTTAATTAACTATAATACTATTGAAGAAGTCCTCTGAAAAGTAATCTAAAGGCCATAAACAAAAAGTATTTATTATATATAGTTCTCCACTTTTATTAATTTCGTCTTTTTGAAAATTATATATATTGATTTGAGTTATTGAATTTCTATATGTTTGAAAATCACACTTTTTTAAATTATTAGCTAGTAAGTTAATTTTACATAAGTTTTGATTTATAATATTAAAATATTGATTTTTAGTAATTTTTCGATAATCATTAATACAAGTTAGTTTTGCAACATCATGTTTATATGTAGCATAATCCTGAATTTTTGCTTTATAGGAATTATAATTAGGATCAGGAATGGATTTAAAATGCTTAAATGACTCAATCATAGGGTAATTAATATATAATTTTCCATGTTCGGTTTCATTATCAAATAAGTTTAACATTTCTTGAATTTTATTTTCATCATATTTTTCATCTTGAGGATCTAAATCAAATATTAAATATATTTCTCCAAATTTAGTATTACAAAGCATATTATAGCTTTTTTCGTCTTTTTCGTTTTTTGCTTTTTCCATTACTAAATCTAATATATTTAAAGATGAATCTTCATTTAATTCTTGATATAATACATGGATATTTGTTTTATAACAATAAAAATTAACATTAGATAATATCTTTTTACCTACTGCTTTTTCAATAACTTTATAATATTGATTTTCTCTTACAGCCCCTTCAAATAAAAATAATATATTTGACATTATTCAGTAAAACTTCCTTCTCTATATAATTTTTCTATATTATGTGCTTCTCTTAATTCTTTTTCTGTACAATTTGATAAGTTATTAATCTTATTATCGCTAATTATAAAAACGCAATCTGGTCTAGTTAATTTATTTGACATTAATGACACATTATGTGTTGTTACAATTGTTTGCAAATTTTCTTGTGCATTTAAGAATTTTATTATTTCGGCAGCTAATTCAAAATGATAATTAGCATCAAATTCATCTATAAATACAAATTTAACTTCATTAAACATTAAACTCCAGCAATAATATAACCATAGTGATCTTGTTCCTGTTGATATAATAGTTCCAAAGTTACCAGTTCCATTTTTGAATTTTATACCTATTCTATTTCCAGTACTTTCTTCTAATTTAACCAAATTGTAATTAATACCATGCTCTTTTAAGAATGCCTGAAAGTCCATCAATTTATCGTTTTTTAATATTATATGAGATAGTGTTTCAGAGTCATCCTTAAAGCCAATATATTGATTATCACGAACACTTCTAAACCATAACATTCCATTTACAAAATTCATTAATTTTGTAATAGGGTGTTCTGGAGAAAAAATTGTATTACTAGCAATATATTTCACACTAGATATATTTTGATTATTTTCTTCATTTGCCCATGTTAAATTTTTGGCTTCCTCTATATTAACTATTTTAGCGTCTTTATTATTAAAATCGTATTCTAAAATAAGTTTTCCATTAAATAATAATTTTTCATAAGAAATTGTATATAAATCTTTTTTTCTATATTCATAAATTAATATATCTTTTTCAAATTGAAATTCATATTTAAATTCAACTTCTTCGCTAATATTATTATCTAAATTTTTATAATTAACATATTCTTTAAGCATTTCTCTTGATTTATCTGTAAGTGTCATTACTATATCAAATAAAGCAAATCCTATATTTGATTTTCCTGAGCCATTTTTCCCATAAATAAGGGAATTTTGTATAATTCCATTATTTACACATTGTTTATTAAATTGATAATCATTAGTTTTAGATAAATCAAATACTAATTCTTTTTCAAATCCTTTGAAATTTTTTACAATAAACTTTTTTAACATAATATCACCTTTGTACATAATTATACCATCCTTTAAACAAAACTTCAAGGGTTTCCGTATTTTTTTTACGGATATATTATATTATATACAAATATTATAAGTTAATACCGAAAGTATAATTATTAAATAAATATTTTTATAAACTAACTGATTTAAAATTGTTTGTATTTTAAAAATGAATATAATAATGCAAAATACTAGGGAATAAAGTAATATAAAATATTTTGTAATATTTTTTTAATAATTGCTAATAAAAAGTATAGAAAATGTAAAGAAATAGTAATAAATTTCCCTAAAACTGCTTCCGTAGAGCTACTTTAGTCAGATTTTAAATGCTGGAAAAAACATCTATTTACTTAAAGTAAATAAATAGCTATATTATAATTATATATTAACTTGTATATGGAGGAAAAAATGAAAGTGAAAAAGGGATATTTATTTAAGTTGCTAATTTTTATTATTGCAATACTAGTAGCAACGATAGTCTTTGTATTTTTAAGAAAAAATACAAAGACTTCTACAATATCAGCAGAATTATCAAAAATGAGAACATATGATAAGGTAAGAAGTGGAGATCAATTAACAAATAGTGATTATGTACAATTTGATAGTTTCTTTTTAGCTGATTTAGATGGAGATGGATATGTAGAAAAAGTAAGAGGAACATGTAAAGAAATAGGAGGCCAAGATACGCTTTACATGGATCTTAATGTGCTTACAGAAGGATACTTAAAAGACGGAAAAATAACAATAAATGCAGATAATTTTTATTTCCAAACGGCAATAGTAAAAGATGGTCAAATAGCAAACAATTATATAAGTTCAAATACAAGTCAAATATTATTAAATAAAATCAATAATGGAACACAAAAGTTATTAAGCGGTGTAGTAAAAAGTGGAGATTATAGTAAAGAAACTACAAAGCTATTAGCTATAGGAAATGATAAGAGTAAATATAGTAAAATAAATAGTGTAACATTAACAGGAACACATGTAATAGAAAATGCAGATGGAACAATATCAGAAACAAATATAGATAAAACAATAAACTTTAATGTTGATTGGTATGGAGAAGTAGATTGTACAATACCAGCATATATAAATGGATCTACAAAAAATAAATACCAAAATAAAGACATAACAGATTGTATAGATGAGAAAAATAACAATTTAAATTTGAAATTCAATATTGCAACACAAGAAAACAAAAACCAATTAATATTAAAAGAATCATACATTGAAGGAACAATACCACAATTAAATGGTTATTCACCTAAAAAAGTAGAAATAACAGGAAAAGATGTAAAATATACATATGATGAAAAAACAAGAACATTTACAGCACGAAGGGAAGCTGTAATAAATGATAAAGGAATAGTAACGACACAAGTAGATAGTGGGCAATATAGTAAACAAAGATATAATGAATACACTTTAAATGTAACATATCCTCTAGAGAGCTATTTACAAACAGGTACAGATACACTAGAAATAAAAGTACCAGTAAAAGCATATTATGAAGGATATAATAACACAAGCTCAGAGTTTACAAACCCATATAAGTCAAATATAGCAGAAGATACTATTATAGTAACATGGAGTAAACCAAAAGGAACAGTATCAATATTTGAAGTTGGAGTAGGAGATTTTGCAATAAATCCAAATGGTAGATACATTGTATCTAAGCAAAAACCACTTAATGTATATAATGGAGCATCAGAAGAAAAAGATTACTATACTATAAGATGGTATGGTTATGTTGGTACAGATGGAGAGTCAAATGGTATTATAATGAAAGAAACAAAAGATGAAATAACAGAAAAAATATCAGATAGATTTGTAAAATCAGATTCAAGTGAAGAATCAATGGCAAATTTAAGCAAAAATGTAGGAATATACTTTAGTAATCCAGTTAATTTACTTGGAGAAAATGGATGGATAAAAGTATATGATGATGAAACAAATAAATTAATTCAAAACTTTACGAAAGATAATTGGAATAAATATACTTCAACTAATCCATACATGTATAATGAAGCTATAAAACATATAAGGGTTGAAACAAGTAATACAAATAAAGAAAGTTCTTTAACAATATATAATATAAAAGAATTAGATGATGAATATATAACTGAAAATTACACACAAGAAGAATTTAATAATTTAAAATATATAAAATCAACATTAGTACGGATATATAAATAAAGATGAAGCTAAATTATATGTAAATACAGATGAAGATTCAGCAAATTACGAAGCACCGATTTCTATTGCTAAACTAGAAATAGACCCTACACAAGTATCAACACAAGAAACACATAATAATTATAAAATTAAAATAATAGCTGCATATAATGATTCAAGCAATCAAGTAAAATGGAAAAATGGATCATTTCTATTAAAGTTGCCTGAAGAAATAATAGGATTAGAAATAAATAATGTAAATATAAATAATAATAATAATGTTAAAATAACAAGTTATGAGCAATATGAAAAAGATGGAAATATATTTATAAAAATACTAACCGAAAATAATAAAGAGGCAAGTTATGATATAGAAATAGATTGTAATATAACACCTAATCCAAAATCAGTAACAACAACAAAACCTATAGAATTATATGCATCAAACGAAAATTGTGAAAATTATTATTATTCAAATCAAGATATATATGATGTAGATGGAGATTTAAATACAAACGAAAATGCAAATTATGTAACAAAATCATTAAACCTAGTATCACCAAATTCATTACTTACAAGTCAAGAAGCAAAAGAATTTGATGAAAATAAATCAGTAGTAATAGCACCACAAATAGCAGAAGTAAGTAAGGAGCAACAAACAGCAAAAGTTATGATTAATGTTACTAATAACTATTCAAACACAATAAGTGATGTACAAATACTAGGAAAGATACCATTTGAAAATAATAAATATATTTTAAATGGAAAAGATACAGGTTCAAACTTTACTACAACTATGACAAATAGTGGAATACAATTACCAGAAAGCTTAAAAGGAATTGCCAAAGTTTACTATTCGACTAACGAAAACCCTAATAAAGATTTAGAAGATGATACAAATGGATGGACAACTAATGTAGAAGACTATTTACAAGTAAAAAGTTTTTTAATAGACATAAGTGGATATACATTACAAAAAGAAGAAAAACAAGATTTTACATATGAAATACAAATACCAGAAGGTATAGAGTATAATAAATTATCATATAGTGTCCATGCAGTATATTATACACTAGACACAGAACAAGGAAAATTTAAAACTCAAACAGAATCTAGTAAATTAGGATTTATGGTAGCAAAAAAATATGATTTAGAACTTATAAAATATCAAAAAAATAAACAAAGAAAAGTAAGCGGAGCAACATATAGTATAACAGAAGAAGGGCAAGATGAAAGTAAATCACAAGTAACAAATGATGAAGGTAAATTATTATTTAAAGGATTATATGCAGAAAAAACATATATAGTAAGAGAAGTAAAATCACCAACAGAATATGTATTAAACGAAGATGAAATTAAATTTACTACACAAGTAGATAATAATGGAAATTTAAGCTTAAATATGATAAACGGAGATGCAAAATCTGCAGAGGCTATAAAACAAGAAAATGAAAATTATAAGATTAAGCTAGAAGTAGAAGATGAAGTAAAAGCAAACTTAGAGATAGTAAAAATAAATCAAAACACAAATGAAAAAATCAAAAATATTAAATATAAAATAACAGGAGAAGGACTTGGAACAAATGGAAAAGTAAGAATAACAAATAAAGAAGGAAAGATAAATTTACAAGGAATATATCTAAACAAAGAATACACTATAGAAGAAATAAAAGCTACAGGGTATTATTTAGCAAGCCCAATAGTATTTAAAGTAACAGAAGAAAATGGAGCATTTAAAGCAAATATATTAAGTGGAATAGTAAAAGAAAGTAAAATTACAACAGAAAATGAAATACCAACAATTAATCTAAAACTAGATAATGAGCCAATACCAACATATGATATAGAACTAATAAAAAAGGAGAAGGATAAAGAAACAACGCTACAAGGAGCTCAATTTAAATTAGAAGGAGAAGGTATAACAACTCCTAAATACTATACAACAGATGAAAATGGAAAACTATTAATCACAGGATTATACCAATATGTAGAAGGAAAAAATTTAGAAGCAGAATATACATTAACAGAAATATATGCACCAGAAGGATATACAACAGGAAATCCAATAAGATTTAAAGCACAAGTAAAAGAATCAAAGCTACAACTAATAGTAATAGATGGAACAATAAAAGGACAAGAAACAAAGGGAGAAACAATACAAATAACAATAGAAAATAAGCCAATATTTAAATTAACAAAACAAGATAGAGAAACAGGAAAACTATTACCAAATGCTAAATTTAAAATATATGAAATAAATGATGACATGAAAGAAATAGGATATGCAAAAGACCCAAATAACAACATAATAGGAGATGAAATTACAACAGATGAAAATGGACAAATAACATGTGCAATAAAATCAGGATTATATAAAGCAATAGAAACAGAAGCACCAGAAGGATACCAATTACCAAAAGATGAAAAAGATAGAACATATTATTTTGGGGTAGACAAAGGGCAAGAAGCAAAATATTCAAATGAGTTTAAAGTTCAATGGGAAAATACAGAAAAAAACTATGCTTATCAAGGAATAATAACAGTAGAAGATGGAGTAATAGTAGTAGGTACTTCAGGAAAAGTAGTAAAATATGATTTAGAAGGAAATGTTGTATGGGAAAATGAAGAAAATATTACTTATGATAGTTATTATGGAGTAACAACAATAGAAGGCGGAGTAATAATACTAGGTAATAAAGGACAATTAGTAAAATATGATTTAGAAGGAAATGTAGTATGGAAAAAGGAAGGTATAGAGAGCAATGGTTCATATTTTGGCATAACAGCAGTAGAAGATGGAGTAATAATAGTATGTACAAATGGACAATTAGTAAAGTATGATTTAAATGGAAATGTAGTATGGGAAAATACAGAGAAGAGTTATTTTTATGAAAGTATAACAACAGTAAAAGATGGGGTAATAGCAACAGCATATGGTTGGGATGATGATGGAGGACAATTAGTAAAATATGATTTAAATGGAAATGTAGTATGGGAAAATACAGAAAAAAACTATGGTTATCAAGGAATAATAACAGTAGAAGATGGAGTAATAGCAGTAAGTGATTCAGGAAAAGTAGTAAAATATAATTTAGAAGGAAATGTAGTATGGGAAAATAGTGAAAAGAAGTATAGCTATTATGGAATAACAATAGTAGAAGATGGGGTAATAGCAGCAGCAACCAACAGGTATGGTGAGGGGGGAGGAAAATTAGTAAAATATGATTTAAATGGAAATATTTTATGGGAAAATACAGAGAAGAGCTATTCTTATAAAGATATAACAACAGTAGAAGATGGAGTAATAGCAGTAAGTTTTACTGGAGCAGTTGTTAAATATGGTCCAAGTTTAACTTCTCCAGAAATACCACAGATGCAAGAAATTGTGGTTAAAAATGATTTAAAACAATTTAATATAACAACAGATGTAAATGAATATCAAGAAACAATAAATGGAGTGACATCAAGAGTACGTGGAGGAAATATTACAGGGGAAGGAAATTCGCCATATGAAAAAGTAACATATGGAAAAGATCAAACAAAAGAAATAAAAGCAATTCCAGATGCAGGGTATAAAATTATAAACATAATAGTAAATGGAGAAGAAATACCATATAATGTAGAAACAGATGGTAGTGTAATACTAAATAAATTTTTAAATGTTACAGAAGATAAAAAGGTAGTAGTAACATTTAGTAATACAAGATCAAATGTAATAGTACATCATATGGAAGCAACAAAAAATACAGATGGAAGTTATGAATATACAGATACAAAGCTTGCAGAAGATGAAAGTTTTGTAGGAACAATAGGTCAAGATTATACAACATCACCAAGAGTAGATTTAGATAAACACGAATTAATAAAAGATGCAAATGGAGATTATATCTTACCAGAAAATAGCATAGGAACATATGAAAGTGATACTAAAGAAGTAAATTATTATTATGCTAAAAAAGAAGTACCAATTATAGTACATTATTATATAGAAGGAACAAATCAAAATGTTCCATCAAAAGATGGTAAAATAGTAGAAGATATATTATCTAGCGGAGCAGAAGGAGCAAAATATAAAACAGCAACATCAGAAAAAGTTTCAGATAAATATGAACTAATTAAAACTCCAACAAATGCTGAAGGAATCTTAGAATTCCCAGAAGTAGTAGTAACATATTATTATAAAGTAAAAACAAATGAAATAACAACACAAGTAAAAACACATGAAGAAACAAATGAATTTGGAAATAAAGTACAAGTAGAAGGTGGAACTATTTCTGGTAAAGACAAAAATCCTTATGAAATAGTAGAATATGGAGAAAATAGTACAAAAGAAATAGTTGCAATTGCAGATGAAGGATATACAATAAAGTCAATTGTTATTCAAAGTACTGATGAAAATGGAAATATTACAGAAGAAAACATAGAAATTGATGGAATAGTTACAGAGTATCAGTTAGACTTATTTGAAAATGTTAAGACAAATAAACATGTAATAGTAGAATTTGGAAAAATAGAAAGAAAAGTAATAGTACATTATTATATAGAAGGAACTCAAAATAAAGTCCCAACTATAACAGGCGTTGCAGAAGATATAATAAAAATAGGATACATTGGAGATATGTATGCTACAAAAGAAGCAGAAGAAGTATTAAGTAAATATGAATTAGTAGAGACACCTTCAAACTCTTATGGAGAATTTACACAAGAGGACATAGTTGTAATATACTATTACAGATTAAAAGACACAGGAGTTGTAGCAAAATATATAGATAAATTAACAAATGAAGAAATAGCAGCAGAAGAATTTATAGAAGGAAAAGTAGACGATGACTATTCTACAAATCAAAAGGAAATAGATGGATATACCTTTGTAGAAGATACTAATAATACTAGTGGAACAATGACAGAAGAACAAATAGAAGTAAAATACTACTATATAAAAAATACAAATGTTATAGTAAAATATGTAGATAAATTTACAGGAGAAGAAATATTAGATGTAGTAAATAAAGCAGGAAAAATAGGAGATAGTTTTGATATAGAAAAAGACAAAAAACAAATAGAAGGATATACATTAATAGAAGAGCCAGAGGTTAAAACTGGAACAATGACAGAAGAAGATTTACATTTTACATACTATTATGCAAAAAATACTAAAGTAATAGTAAAACACTTAGAGCAAAGAACAAATGAGAAGTTGTCTGACGAAGAAACAATACTAGGATATGAAGGAAAAGAATATGACACTAAAATGGCAGAAATAGAAAATTATACATTTGTAGAAAGTACTCAAAATACTTCAGGAAACATGACAAGAGACGAAATAATAGTAATATACTACTATGCACAAAATACAAGTGCAAGAGTACAATACATAGATAGAATAACACAAGAAATATTAGACGAGGAGACAGCAATAGGATTAGTAGGAGACCAATTTAAAACAGAAGCAAAAGACTTTAAAGATTATATATTAGTAGAACAGCCTAAGCAAAAAATAGTAGAAATGCAAAAAGAAGAAATAGTACTTAAATATTACTATATTCATATATCAGCAGGAGTAATAGAAAAACATATAGACAATATAACAGGTGAAATATTATATAATACATCATATGAAGGAAATGAAGCAGATCAATATGTAACTACTGAAAAAGAATTTGAAGGTTATGAGCTAGTAAAAGAGAAATATCCAGAAAATAGTAAAGGAAATATGACAATTGAACCAATAGAAGTAAAATATTATTACAAAAAGATAGCAAAAGTCACAACAAAATATGTTGATATAATAACAGAAAAGGAAATTGATGTTAAAGAAACACAAATAGGACATGAAGCTGATGAGTATAATACACAAGAAAAGCAAATAGATAATTATGTAATAGTAAAAGAAAATTACCCACAAAACAATAAAGGAAAAATGCAAGTAACTATAAATGAAGATGGAACCTTTAATAATGAAATAATAGTAACATATTATTATGTTCATAAATCAGCAGGAGTAATAGAAAAACATATAGATAATATAACAAATAAAGTACTAGAAGAGGTTAAATATGAAGGAAATGAAGGAGATTCATATACAACGAATGAAAAAGAATTTGAAGGTTATGAGCTAGTAAAAGAAAAATACCCAAATAACAAAACAGGGAATATGACAAAAGAACAAATAGAAGTAGATTATTATTATATAAGAAAAGGGACAATAAAAGTAGAGTATATAGATAAAATAACAGGGGAAATATTAGATACAGAAACAATAGAGGGATATGAAAAAGATGAATATTCTGCTAAACAGAAAAAATATGATGGATATGATTTAGAAGAAGTACCAGAAAACATCAAAGGAATAATTAACCCAGATAAACAAACAGAGGTAAAATTCTATTATATAAGAAAAGCAAAAGTAGTAGTAAAATATTTAGAAAATGGAACAGATCAAGTACTAGAAAAGGAAGATAAAATAGAAGGGCATCAAAATGACCAATATGGTACAAAAGAAAAGGAAATTAAATATTACAAATTGGTAGAAGAAAAATATCCAAGTAACAACGAAGGAATAATGGAAGTTAAGAAAAATGAAGATAAAACAATAAATGATACAACAATAGTAACATACTATTATGAAAAATTACCATTCAATATGAAGGTAGAAAAATGGATAGACAAAGTAACAGTAAATGGCAAAAAACAAAAAGGAAATGAAGTTGATAACAATAAAATAGTAAAAGTAGAAATACATAGAAAAGAAGCAGAAACTTCAGAAATAAAAATAACATATAAAATAAGAATAACAAACACAGAGAAACTAGATGGATATGTAGGTAAAGTAATAGACAAAATACCAAAAGGACTAATATTTAAAGAAGAAGACAATGAGAAATATTGGACTATGGAAGGAAATACTATAACAGCAGACTTAAGCAAGGAAGAAATAAAAACAGGAAAACAAAAAGATTTAAAAGTAGTACTTCAATGGGACAAAAATGTAGAAAACCTAGAAGTAAAAACAAATAAAGCACAAATTAAAAATGTAACAAATGCAGCCAAATTTAGTGAGACAACAACTAAAGATAATGAGTCAGAAACAAAATTATTAATTACAGTATCAACAGGAGAAAACATGGAAAAAATAATAATACAAATACAAGCTGTACTTACAAGTTTAATAATAATTGGAGCATCAATGTATATTCTAGGAAAGAGTAAATAAAGCAGGGAAGCGATTTTGCTTCCCTGCTTAACTTTTGGTTTATGACCGAAAATTATGAATTATTACAAAGCTTTCTCCATTTTACATTACATATCGCTACATATTTACTAAAGCCAAATGTAAAGCAATATTCGTTTTTCTTCTCTTTTTGATCTAAAAAACGTCCATGCAAAATAATCCAATTGATGAATGATTGTAATAAATCAAATTCATCATCTGTCTCTATAGTAGAGATTCCCTCTGGATGCCGTAAAATAACCCTTTTCGTTTCTGCCATATAGTAGTACCTCCTAAAAGTTGATATTAATATTATACATAATTCGACAAAATATTACAATATCTATATAAAAAATTTTAATATTCCTATTAAAATTAATAATGTACCTGAGATAATAGACCAAATGTTATCAGGTAATTTAGCTAAAGAAGTTAATTTGTTCCCAAAAATAACACCTATATTTAAAAATATCAATTGAAATAAAGAAGTTAAGAATGGGAAAATAAATGAATTTAACCCAATTATTCCACTTCCTATTCCTACACAGAAAGCGTCTAGAGAAAGAGCTAAGCCTAAAAATAATGCTTCTTTTGCATCAATTTTTTTAGAATTATCAAAATCTGAAGATATTGGATTTTTTATAATTTGAATAGTTATCCCTAGAAATTTAATAAAAAAACTATATATTTTTTCTTCTGTATCATGTTCTAAATTTCTATATTTTATATCACTTTTACATACAGATTGATAAATAATAAATGTCCCCATAAATATTAATATAAAAGTTCCTATAAGTTTTGCAGCAACATCAGGAAAAATATTTTTTATACTATTTCCAAACCATATAGATATGACTGAAATAACAAAAGATATTATAAATAATATAACTTTTCCTATATATGATATTTTTGTATCTTTTAATCCATATGTAATTCCTATACTTAATGAATCAATACTGACAGAAAGTGCTAAAATAAAACAACTGATAAACATAAAAACACCTCTAATACATAATATGATTAAAAACGACAAATGTGAAAATATTAATTTTTATCATATTTTTAGTACAAGCACATATATTTAATTTAGATTATATACAAAGGAGAGGGTTTTATGTGGCATACATATAAGATAAATGAGGTAGTTAGCAACTTTAGGACAAATTTAGATAATGGATTATCAGAAGAAGAAGTAAATAAAAGACAAGAAAAATATGGCGAAAACAAATTAAAAGACAAGAAAAAGGAAAACATATTCATTAAATTTATTAAACAATTTAATGATTTTATGATTGTTATATTAATAATTGCATCAATTATTTCAGCTATTGTTTCTAAAATGCAAGGCGAAAATGACTTTATTGATTCTATAATAATAATTGCAATAGTTATTTTAAATGCAATAATGGGACTAGTTCAAGAAGCAAAAGCAGAAAAATCTATTGAAGCATTAAAAAAGATGACACCTCAGGTTGCAAAAGTTATAAGAAATAAAAAAACATGTGAAATGGATGCAAAAGAGCTGGTTCCAGGTGATATTATAGTTTTAGAAGCTGGAAATTATGTGCCTGCTGATTGCAGATTAATAGAAAGTTTTAATTTAAAAATAGAAGAATCAAGTTTAACAGGAGAAACAGAACCAGTTTTAAAAAATAGTCAAGATGTATTAGGTAAAGATATTCCAATAGGAGATATGATAAATATGGCTTTTATGGCAACAATTGTAGTAAATGGGCATGGAAAAGCTATAGTTACGCAAACAGGCATGGATACAAAGGTAGGAAAAATTGCAAATATGATAATAGATGAACAAGCACCTGAAACTCCAATTCAAAAGAAGTTAGGAGAGGTTGGAAAGACATTAGGAATAGCATGTCTAGTAATTTGTTTAGCAATATTTATAATAGGAATATTTAAGAAAATAGAACCTATAGAAATGTTTATGACATCTGTAGGATTAGCTGTTGCAGCAATACCAGAAGGACTTCCCGCAATTGTAACAATAATGTTGTCAATTGGAGTTACAAAAATGGCAAAGAAAAATAGCATTATAAGAAAGCTTCCAGCAGTTGAGACACTAGGTAGTAGTAGTGTGATATGCTCAGATAAAACAGGAACATTAACTCAAAATAAAATGAAAGTTGTAAGTTTAAAAAGCAATAAAGATGATTTGTGTATTGAACTTGCATCAATGTGTACAGATTGTAATATATCATATGAAAATGGAAAGCAATTTGCAGTTGGAGAGCCAACAGAAGTTGCAATTGTGAATGAAGCAATAGCAAGAGGAAAAAATAAAGACAATTTATATACAGCAATGAAAAGAGTAAATGAAATTCCCTTTGATTCTAATAGAAAGATGATGACAACAATCCATAAATTAGGAAATAAATATAGAATAATTACAAAAGGGGCACCAGATGTACTTTTAAATAATTGTACAAAAATATATAAAAATGAAAGTGTAAATACTTTAACACAAGCAGATATAAATAAAATAAAAAATGATAATTTAAGTATGGCAAATGATGCTTTAAGAGTTATAGCTGTAAGCTATGTAGATATAGACAAGTTGCCTGATAAAATTCTACCAAGTACCATAGAAAAAGATTTAGTATTTGTAGGCTTAATTGGTATGATTGATCCTCCAAGAGAAGGAGTAAAAGAAGCAGTAAGAAATTGTAGAAATGCTGGAATAAAAACTGTTATGATAACAGGTGACCATATTTATACAGCAAAAGCAATAGCAAAAAGTTTAGATATTTTAAAAGCTGGAGATAAATCAATTACAGGTGCAGAACTAGATAAAATGTCACAAGATAAATTAGAAAAAGAGATAAAATCATATTCTGTATTTGCGAGAGTTACACCAGAACATAAGGTAAGAATAGTAAAAGCATGGCAAAAAACAGGAGCTGTTGTTGCTATGACAGGTGATGGAGTAAATGATAGTCCAGCTTTAAAAAATGCAGACATAGGAATTGCAATGGGCAGAAATGGTACTGATGTCGCTAAAAATGCATCTGATATGATTTTAGCAGATGACAATTTTATTACTATTGTAGAAGCAGTAAAACAGGGTAGAAACATATACGATAATATAAAAAAGGCAGTACATTTTTTAATTGCAACAAATATTGGAGAAATAGTAACAATATTTATGGGGTTAATTTTAGGATTTAAATCACCACTTCTTGCAATTCAACTTTTATGGGTAAATTTAGTTACAGATTCACTTCCAGCAATTGCAATTGGGTTAGAACCACCTGAAAAAAATATAATGAAAAGAAAACCAAGAAGTTCTAAAAAAGGACTATTTGCAGATGGATTATGGAGCAAAATAATTGTTGAAGGAACTATGATAGGTATGCTTACATTATTTGCATTTAGTTTAGGAAATAATTTGTATGGATTAGAAGTTGGAAGAACAATGGCATTTGTTGCAATTGGATTATTAGAACTAGTTCATAGTTTTAATATAAAAAGTGACGAATCAATATTTAAAGTAGGAATATTTGAAAACAAATATTTAGTAGGTAGTTTTATATTAGGTACTTTAGTTCAAACAATTGTTGTAATAATTCCAAGTTTAGCAAATATATTTAGCCTTGTTCCTTTAAATATGACACAATGGATTTACACTATAGCAATTTCAATGCTTCCAATACCAATTATGGAATTACAAAAGAGATTAAATGAGACAAAGTTTGGAAAAGTAGTATTTTATAACAAAGAATATAAAAATTAGTGAATATAATAGTTCATACTTATTTTATTAGTAATATAAAAAAGTAGAGAACTATTATATTTTTATATTACATTTATATTACAAATATTGAAAAAACAGATAAGTTAAGCTATACTATAATAAAGAAAACGAAAGAAGAGGAATGTAACATGAACAAATTAGGGCATATAAGCCTTGAAGCTGTACACACACACACACACACACACACAGATAATTTAAAAAAAGAAAAAGAAAATATTAAAGATAGCAAAAGCCTATTAAATTAGGTTTATTTGCTATCTTTTTTTAAAGCTAAAAATAAAACTTATAAATAAAGAACAGGAAGGAGAAAGGTATGAAAAAAAGTAAAAATAACAAAGGAATAACACTAATAACACTAGCAATAACAATAATAGTAATACTAATACTAGCAGGAATAAGTGTAGCAACGCTATTTGGAGAAAATGGATTATTTAAAAGTGCATTAACAGCAAAAGAAAAAACAGAAATAGCAAGCTACCAAGAAATAATAAACTTAAGCACAACATATGCACACACAAACAATAAAGAAACAAACCCAGAAGAAATATTAAAAAAAATAAAAGAAGAACTACAAAAAGAAGAAAAATTCAAAGAAGCAAAAATAACAGGACCAGACAAAAACGAAGAAGAACAAAAACTAATAATAGTAACAAAAGAAGGATATGTATTCTACGTATATGAAGAAAATAATAAATACATAGGAAAAAAAGAAGAAATAGGAGAAACAGAACTAAACATAGAAATAAAAGAAGGACACATAAAATACACATACAAACCAAGCGAATGGACAAACCAAGATGTAGAAGTAGGAATAGAAATAACAAAAGAAGAATACAAACAATACCAAATAGAATACACATACACACCAAAAGAAAACAATAGTTGGAAAGAATACAAAAAAGGAGAAATAATAGAAAAAGAAAACGGAAGAACAATATATGCAAGACTAACAAATGGAATATCAGCAACAAAAATATATGTAGCAGGAACAATAACAAACATCGACAAAAAAGAGCCAGAAATAATAGAAACAACAGCAACAACAAATAAGATAACAATAAAAGCAACAGATGAAGCAAGTGGAATAATAGGATACGCAGTAACAGAAAACACAGAAAAGCCAACAGAATTCACAAGCTGTAGCAACACAAAAGACCTAAATATAGACGTAGAAAACAAAAAACAAGGAACAACATACTATACATGGGTAAAAGACGAAGCAGGAAACATAAGCAACTACAAAGAAACAACAACAGAAAAAGTAGAAGGATTAACAACAGCAAACACAACATTCACATACAAAGTAAACGGAGCAGAAATAGACGAAAACACATGGACAAACCAAAACGTAACAGTAGAAGTAAGCACAACAATACAAGGATACACAATACAAACAAGCAAAGACGGAACAAACTGGAGAAGCATAACAAGTCAAGAATTTACAAGCAATGGAACAATATATGCAAGAGTAATAGACGAAACAAACCAATCAGCAACAACATATGCATCAGCAAACGTAACAAACATAGATAAAACACCACCTGAGCAATCAGGAATATCTATATCAAGTGGAACATTAGGATTAAATAACTGGTATACAAGTAATGTAGAAGTAAGAATAACAGCAGGAAATGATAGTGATAGTAAAGTAAATAGAGTAACATATAGTTTAAGTGGAGCAACAACAAAAGCAGAAACATCAATAACAAGTGAAGATTCAATAACAATATCAGAAGAAGGAACGACAACAATAACATCATATACATATGATAATGCAGGAAATAGATCAGAGATAGAAACATTACCTATAAAGAAAGATACAGTTGCACCAACAATAACCTTAAGCCAAGCTAACACTAGCACTAGAGAATATAGTAAATTGATAAATGTAAATATTTCTGATTCAGTATCACAAGTGTCAATTAAAAAATATGCATATGGAAGTCGTGCTGCAAGTTATTTTGTTAGTAGTGGCAGTATAGTAGGAACATCATTTACCGCAAAAACATCAGATGCAGAAGCACATACGAGGCCGCATAGTTCACCTGGATGTGTATGGACGGTTTATGCAAAAGATAATGCAGGAAATGAAACTATAAAAGATATTACAGTTAGTAATTTACTAATTTTAAATAATATTACTGCTAAAAATGGACTTGGTATAGGGAATGGTGCTACTTGTAATAGTATTACAGGAGCAATTACTTTGCCTACGGGAAGTAGTGCTGTACAGTTTGGACCATATTGGGAATTACCAGGTGGTACATATGAAATAACATATCGAGGAACTAATTTACCAACATATATAGATCAGTACACGTATTTATGCTATGTGAATAACGGGGAATCGTATAGTCCTACTTTAGTATCAGTATCTTCTAATCAAATGGTCTATAGAGTTACAACATCGAGCAATGCTGGAAAACTAGAATTTGTATTATATAACTATACTTCAAGTGTAATAACCATTAATGATATTACAATTAAGCAATTATAAATAAAATTAGATTCGTTTTTAAAGTTATCAAACTTAAATGAAATAAAATTAAGACTTCTCGATTTTATTTTTAAGGTAATTACAAATAAATTGTTAAATAAATTGCTAAATACTTGCAAAATAATTAAATGTGTGCTAAAATAGCTATGTTAAAGTGCATAGCTATTTTAACATCCTTACTCACTTTTATTTTTAAGTGGGTTATATATCCAAAGGGAGGTGAATGATGATGAATAAATACGAAAGTATTATCATTGTTAATCCAGAAATTGCAGAAGAAGGTTTAAAAACTTTAGAGACAAAATTTACAGGATTAATTAATGAAAATGGCAAAGTAGAATCTGTAGAAAACCTTGGAAATAAAAAATTAGCTTATGAAATAAAAAAACACAAAGAAGGTACATATCTTGTTTTTAATTTTGAAGCTAATCCAAGTTTTATTTCAGAACTAGAAAGAATTTATAGAATTACTGATGAAGTAATTAAGTTTATCGTAGTTAGAAAAGAAGACTAATTTTAAAACTTAAATAAAGAAATTAAGGGGCCTTTATTTAAAGGAAGGTAAGGTATAATATGAATAAAGTAATTTTAATGGGAAGATTAACAAGAGATCCAGAAGTAAGATATACACAAACAAATAATACACTAGTTGCATCTTTTTCTTTAGCTGTAAACAGAAGATTTGTAAGACAAGGTGAAGAAAGACAAGCAGATTTTGTAAATATTGTTGCTTGGAGCAAATTAGGAGAATTTTGTAGTAAATACTTTAAGAAAGGTCAACAAGTAGGAGTTATTGGAAGAATACAAACAAGAACTTGGGATGATGACCAAGGTCAAAAACATTATATAACAGAGGTTGTTGCTGAAGAAGCATATTTTGCAGATAGCAAAAGAGAAGGAGAAACATCTGATTCTTTTGAAAATACATTTGGAAATACAGCACCTGGAACAACAGATTTTGAAGTATCTTCAAGTGATGACCTACCATTTTAATATCATAAGGGGGTAAAATTAAATGGCCGATAAAAAAAATAATAAGAAAAATAATAACAGAAATATGGATGAAGATTATAATCCAAGATTTAGAAAACAAAGAAAGAAAATATGTCAATTATGTAGTAACAAAGACTTTGTTTTAGATTATAAGAATCCTGAACAATTAAGAAAATTTATTAATGATAAAGGTAAAATATTACCTAGAAGAACAACTGGATGTTGTGCAAAACATCAAAGAGATATAACAACAGCAGTAAAAAGAGCAAGACATATTGCTATATTACCATATGCAACAAAAGATTAATATTTAAACTGAAACTAAATGTTTCAGTTTTTTTAACCCTTTTTAAGCAAAATATTTATATTAATACAAAAAAGTAGTATAATATTAGATATAAATAATTATTTGGAGGAAACTTATGAAAAATGGTAAAATAATATTGGTAGGAACAGGATTTGTAGGTATGAGTATGGCATATTCAATGCTAAATAGAGGAGGCATTTCAGAGCTTATACTAGTAGATATAGATAAAGATAAAACAAAAGGTGAAGAAATGGATTTATCACATGGACTACCTTTTGCTCCACAAAAAATGGATATAAAAGCAGGTAATTATAGTGATTGTAAAGATGCACAAATTGTTGTAATTACAGCAGGAGCAGCACAAAGACCTGGACAAACAAGACTAGAACTTGCAGAAGTTAATACTAAAATTATAAAAGAAATAACTAAAAATATAATGGCAAGTGGATTTAATGGAATAATTATAGTTGCAAGTAATCCAGTAGATTTAATGACATATGTTGTTTGGAAAGTATCAGGATTACCTGAAAATAAAGTTATAGGTTCTGGAACAGTATTAGATACTGCAAGATTAAGATATCTTATTGCAGATTATCTAAATATATCTTCTAAAAATATACATGCATATATTATGGGAGAACATGGAGATTCTTCATTTGTACCTTGGAATCATGTATATGTTGGTTGTAAAAAGATATTAGATGTCATAAAAGATAACAATTATCCAATAGAAGATTTAAATAAAATTCATAAAGAAGTTGTAAATTCAGCATATGAAATAATTAAAAAGAAAAAAGCGACATATTATGGAATAGGAATGTCATTAAATAGAATAGTAAGAGCAATATTAGATAATGAAAATTCTATACTTACTATTTCAACATATCTAAAAAATCAATATAATCAAGATGATATTTATATTGGAGTACCTGCTGTAATTAATAGTAATGGTGTTAGAGAAATTGTAGATTTAGGCCTAGATAAAGAAGAACAAGAAAAATTAAATAATAGTTGTAATCTAATAAAGGAAATGAGATTAAGTTCTATAGATAAGATAATTAATGAATAAATTTTATTATTATAAAATTAAAGGAGACACTAAAATGTATAAAGATTTTGGAATAAGTGACAAACTAATAGATTTATCAAAAGAAGTAGAAGAAGAAATAAAAGATATATTTAAACAAATAGATAAAACTTGCCAGTTAAATTCGCTAAAAGTAATAAATAGCTTTCAAAAGAACAATTTATCTGAAATGCATTTAAACTCATCAACAGGATATGGAATAGATGAGCCAGGAAGAAACAAAATAGAAGATATTTATTCGGATATATTAGGCACAGAAGACGCATTAGTAAGAACTCAATTAATATCAGGTTCACATGCTTTAGCAGTCACTTTATCTGGACTATTAAGACCTGGTGATACTATGCTAAGTATAACTGGAAACCCATATGATACTTTGCAGACAATTATAGGAATAGGAAAAGAAGAATCAAAGAGTTCTTTAAAATCATATGGCATAAAATATGAACAAATAGATTTAAAAAATAATGACTTTGATATAGAAAAAATACAAGATAGATTATCAAAAGGAGATATAAAGTTAATAGAAATACAAAGATCAAGAGGGTATTCTACAAGAAAAAGTTTAGAAATAGCTAAAATTGAAAAAGTCATAAATAAGATAAGAGAAGTAAGTAAAGATGCTATAATTATGGTAGATAATTGCTATGGAGAATTTGTAGAAGAAAAAGAACCAACAGAGGTTGGGGCGGATATAATTGTAGGGTCACTTATGAAAAACTTAGGTGCAGGTATTGCAACAAGTGGTGCATACATAGCAGGTAAAAAGGATTTAGTAGAACTTTGTGCAGAGAGATTAACAGCACCTGGAATTGGAAAAGAAATAGGTCCATCATTAAATCAAAATACATTGTTATTAAAAGGATTATTTTTTTCACCTAGTGTAGTTGCAAGTAGCCTAAAGACTATAGTTTTTGCAAGTAGAATATTAGAAAAATTAGGTTATAATGTAGATCCAAAATTTGACGAGAAAAGAGCAGATATTGTTCAAACTATAGCACTTGGAAGTAAAGAAAAGTTGGTCAAATTTTGCCAAGGAATACAAAAAGGTTCACCAATTGATTCACATGTTATTCCAGAGCCAAGCCCTATGGGTGGATATGAAGATGAAGTAATAATGGCTGCTGGGACATTTACACAAGGATCAACTATAGAACTTTCTTGTGATGGACCTATAAGAGAGCCTTTTATTGCATATATGCAAGGTGGCTTAACTTATGAGTATGGAAAATTTGGAATATTAAAAGCAATACAAGAAATGGAAAAAATAGGAAGGAATTAAATGAAAGTAATAGTAATAGGTGGAGGACCTGCTGGTATGATGTCAGCAATATCTTCTGCACAAAATGGAAATGAAGTAATTTTAATTGAAAAAATGCAGACACTAGGAAGAAAGCTATTAATAACAGGAAAAGGTAGATGTAATATAACATCTTCTTTAGATATTGATGAATTTATAGAAAATACACCAGGAAATGGTAGATTTTTATACAGCTGTTTTGAAAATTTTACAAATGAAGATATAATTAAATTTTTAAAAGAACAATGATTAG
This sequence comes from uncultured Clostridium sp., assembly GCA_964608075.1. Taxonomy (GTDB): domain Bacteria; phylum Bacillota; class Clostridia; order TANB77; family CAG-508; genus CAG-269. Next base: position 24,467 of record CAZSMG010000007.1, read on the forward strand.
AAGTTAAAGAAGAAAGAGGAAATAGAATATTTCCTGTAACTGATAACTCTCAAGATGTGTTAAAATGTTTTACTAAAAGGTTAAAAGAACTAAATGTAAAAATTATTCTAAACACACAAGTTTTAGAAATAATAGAAGAAAATAATAAAGTTTTAGGAGTAAAGACAATTAAAGAAATAATAAAATGTAATAAAGTTATTTTAGCAACAGGAGGCAGAAGCTATCCACTCACAGGTTCTACTGGTGATGGATATACGATTGCAAAAAAACTAGGACATACTATAACTCAAATAAAACCATCATTAGTACCATTAGAATCATTTGATAAAGAACTTTGTAGGAGCTTACAAGGATTAAGTTTAAAAAATGTATCAATTAAAATTATTGACAAGCAAAAAAATAAACAAATATATGAAGATTTTGGAGAGATGATATTTACTCATTTTGGAATATCTGGTCCAATTATATTAAGTGGTTCAGCACATTTAGTGAGATATAGATGTATAGAAGATTTAATGAAAAATAAAAACATTATACTAAATATAGACCTAAAGCCTGCGTTATCAGAAGAGAAATTAGATGAAAGAATATTAAGAGATTTTAATGAATTTAAAAACAAGCAATTTAAAAATGCATTAGATAAGTTACTTCCACAAAAATTAATAGATATTATGATACAAAAAAGTACAATTGGAGCTGAAAAAAAAGTAAATGAAATAACAAAAGAAGAAAGAAGAAAATTAGTAAATTTAATTAAAAATTTTGAAATACTAATAAAAGATTTTAGACCAATTGATGAAGCAATAATTACAAGTGGAGGAATAAATATAAAACAGATAAATCCAAAAACAATGGAATCAAAGCTGGTAAATGGATTATTTTTTGCAGGTGAAATAATAGATGTAGATAGTTATACAGGAGGATTTAACCTTCAGATAGCATATAGTACAGGATATACATCAGGGTTAAATTAAAGTAAAGAAAGGCCAAAATATGGGAGAATTTTTAACTATAGAAAATGATATACAAACAGAAATTGTCGAAAAAAAATCAAAGTTTATAGCAAATCTATTTTATGTATCTTCTAAGGACGAAGCGGAACAAATAATAAAAACTACAAAAAAGAAGTATTATGATGCTAAGCATAATTGTATAGCATATAGAGTTATAGAAAATGATTCTATTATAGAAAAGTCTAGTGATGATGGTGAGCCATCTGGAACTGCAGGTGCGCCAATGCTTAATATCCTAAGAAAGAATAATTTATCTAATGCCTTAATTATAGTTACTAGATATTTTGGAGGAATACTTTTAGGTACAGGTGGATTAGTAAGGGCTTATTCAGATGTTACAATTAAGGCAATACAAGAAAGCAAAAAAGTATTAAAAGTAAAAGGATTAGAAATCAAGTTAAGTATTGAATATAATAATTTAGAACTTTTTAAATATTATTGTAAAAATAACAATATAAATATTATAAATACTGAGTATAATGATGTTATCAATTGTAAAATTGAGTTAGAAAATACTACATATGAAAAGTTCTTAGAAGATATTAATGTAAAAAAGATAAAAATAAATAATATAAAAGTTTTATCTGATAAATATATCAATAAAAGTGTAGAAAAATAACTTTTTCATAAAAAATTGGAAAATAATTCCAAATTCTAAATTATAATTTGCCTTGTAAAAATTAACAATAAAAAATATTTTTTAGGAGGAAATTATCGTGAAAGAGAAAATTAAAGTATTAGTTGCAGATGACAATGAGGATTTTGCAAGAACATTAGTATCTTATTTAGAAGCACAAAATGATATGGAAGTTATTGGGGTGGCCAAAGATGGAAATGAGGCGGTGGATATTATATCAAATATAACACCTGATGTAATTATATTAGATGTAATAATGCCACATTTAGATGGGATAGGAGTATTAGAAAGAATTAATTCAATGAATTTAGAAAATAGACCAATTTGCATTATGCTATCAGCAGTAGGACAAGATAAAATAACTCAAAGAGCAATGTCATTAGGGGCAGAATATTATATTGTAAAACCATTTGATATCAATTTATTAATGAAAAGGATAAGGGATTTAAAATATTATAGACCAATACAAAACAATAATGCTTTTGTTTCAAGGGAAATTAAACAACAATATATATCTGTACAAGATGAAAAAGATGAAGAAAATTTAGAGGCGTTAGTTACAAATATTATTCATGAAGTTGGTGTACCTGCACATATAAAAGGATATCAATATCTAAGAGAAGCTATAATGATGGTTGTAAAAGATATAGATGTTATAAACCAGATAACTAAAAGTTTATATCCACAAATAGCCCAAAAATACACAACTACTCCTTCAAGAGTAGAAAGAGCAATTCGCCATGCTATAGAAGTTGCTTGGTCAAGGGGACAAACTGAAGTTGTTGAAAATATATTTGGATATACAGTATCTGCAGCTAAAGGAAAACCTACAAATTCGGAATTTATTGCTATGATTGCTGATAAATTAAGATTAGAATTAAAGACAGCGTAAATAAAATATTTATTAAAATCCTCTTATTAATTAAATTAAGAGGATTTTTGGTTAAATATATATTTTTTTTAAAAAATATTGAAAAAAATTTTAATTATATATATAATTAAGTAGTTAAAATGAATATAGGAGATGTATCAAATGAAAATAAAAAAGATTACTATAGTATTTATGATGATATTATGTTTAGGAATATTTTTAAATGTATGCAATACAAAAGTATATGGAGCTGAAGTAGTATCTAATCAACAACCATATAAAGCATATACAATAAAAAAAGTAATATTAAGAGAAAAGAGAAGCAATTCATCAAAAAATATAGAAGAATTGGATTTTTGTAATAAGATTACAGTAATATCAAAAGAAGAAAATGGATGGTTAAAAGTAAAATCTGCATCAGGAAATATAGGGTATCTAAAAGAGACAAAAATATCAAAACAAAAACCATATAAAGCATATACAATAAAAAAAGTAATATTAAGAGAAAAGAGAAGCAA
>CAZSMG010000007.1:27605-32852 GCA_964608075.1 uncultured Clostridium sp.
AACCATATAAAGCATATACAATAAAAAAAGTAATATTAAGAGAAAAGAGAAGCAATTCATCAAAAAATATAGAAGAATTGGATTTTTGTAAGAAGATTACGGTAATATCAAGAGAAAAAAATGGATGGTTAAAAGTAAGAGCTGCATCAGGAAATATAGGGTATCTAAAAGAGACAAAGATATCAAAACAGAAACCATATATAGATAAAAAAGGATATATAAAAGCAGTTTTCTCAGCTAATTTAAGATCAGGAGCAAGTGATAAGTCTAGTGTTATTACTAGTTTAAAAGCAGGAGAAATAGTTACAATAATTAGCAAGGAAAATAATTGGTATAGAGTAAAAACCTCAAAAGGAAAACAAGGATATGTAAGAGAAGATTTAATAGTTACAAAAAATCCACAAAAGCTAGAATTGCTTGCTACATATACAACATATTCAAAAGGTAGCCCAGCTAATAGAAACTTTAATATAGCAAGAGCGTGTGGGAAAATAACAGGTACAACATTAAAACCAGGACAAACATTTAATTGGTTTAATGTAGTAGGTTCATGTGGAGGGCAAAATGGATATAAAAAAGCAACAGTTATAGTAAATGGAAAATACATTCAAGATTACGGCGGAGGAGTATGCCAAGTTGCAACAACATTATGCGGAGTTGCAAAAAAAGGTTTAAAAATTAAAAATATTTATTGTAAACCACATACTGGACATGTAAGCTATTTAAATGGAGATGGAGTTGAAGCAGCTGTATCATATGGAAGTAAAAACTTTATATTTAAAAATACTACAAAAAACACAATAAAACTTGAAATGTATTCAGAAGGTGGAAGAGTAATTGCTGTAGCATATAAAGTAAAATAAAATCAGAATAAAAAAATTAAAATCATCCAAAATAAAATTGGGTGATTTTTTTATGAAGATATCATATATAAAATTTAAAAATGATAATTCTAGTTTTAAATTTGTCAAAGTACTTGGAATGGATATTTTTGAAATAGAAGAGCCTGAACAAATAGACAATAAAATAAAAGAACTAAGACAAAATAAATATGATACAATAGTTATTACTAATGAACTTGCAAGTTTCTCAAATGATATAATAGATAAATATGAAAAAGATAATAAATTTAGAATAATAATAACACCCAATAAAAGAATTAAAGATTAAATATATGCATATATTTTAATTAAGTTAATTCTTGGAGGGAAAATGTTAAAACAAAAAGAAAAGTACAATATATTTGTAAAGGAACTTAAATCTAAAATAGATAATAATGATAAAAAGATATTAGTAATGTGTATAGGAAGCAATAAAATAATTGGAGATAGTTTCGGACCACTAGTAGGAACAAATTTAAATAAATTATTAAAAGACAATAATAAAGTAAATGTGTTAGGAAATATGGAAAATCCTATAAATGCTAAAAATATCGGTCAATATATATATAATATCAAAAATTGCTATGTAATAGCAATTGATTCTGCAATAGCTGAAAAAGAATTTGTTGGAGAGGTTTTTGTAAATAAAGATAAAATGACTTTAGGAAAAGGAGTACAAAAAGATATATTACAAATAGGGGATATAAGTATAAAATGTTGTGTTACAAAAAATAAATATAATAATATAGATAATCTAAAATCATTACAAAAAGTATCAGAAAGATTTATAAAAAACAAAGCACATATGGTATCTTTAGGTGTATATGAAGCAATCTTAAATATATAAAATAAATGTATATACTTTTTGAATTTGGAAAAACTTAGTATAAGAACATATTCAAGGAGTGATACAATGGAAACAAGTAATATGAAAAATATAGTAGTTTTAAAAAATTTGCCTTCTAATTTAATAGAAGAAGCAATTGTAATACTCAAAGAAAATAAAAAAGTAAAAAAATTAGAATTAATTGATAAGAAAAATAATAAAAATTCAAATAAAGAACAAGTTAAAGACAAGCAATATATTTTAAAAGAAGCTGAGATGCTAGTATCTAGCTACATGGCTAATGAACAACCTAAAAGATTAAAAGATAAGTTAAATAGGCGTGATACTAAACAATATACTAGATTAAAAAAATATAGTATGATAGTAACTATTTTATTAGTTATTAGCATAATTTTAAATTTATTTTAAAATATAACATAAAACACATTTTCCAGAATATACATTAAAAAGAATACTAAGGAAGAGGTGTTTTTTTAGTGGAAAAAACTATGTCTGTAGAGGATAAAATAAGAAGAGCAGAAGAAATATACAATAGAAGAAAAAAAAATCAAATATATAATACTGCCAAAGTAAATGTAAATGATAAAAAAGACTTTAAATTATTTAAGAAAATGATTTTACAAATAGTAGTATGCTTAGCTATATATTGCTTATTTTATTTTCTTGTAAATAATAATTACATATTTTCTGAAGATTTAAGAGATAAGACTAAGGAGATATTATCATATGATATAGATTTTACAAAAGTATATGAAAATATTTTAAATACATATAATAGCTATTTTAATATAAACCAAAATTTAGATTCTAAAGATATATTAAATCAAGAGGAAGTAAAAAGTGAAGAAATAAAAGAAAACGCAAAATTAGAAGATAATAAAGAGGATATTAGTAACAATACAGAAGAAAATATTGGAGGGGCAGTAGAAGAAGATACACAAAGCAAGGAAGAGGAGAAAAAGCAGGAACAAAAGGTTAATATTTCACAAGAAGAAAAAGATATTATTGATATAAAAAATTCTTTAAGTTTCATAGTTCCAGTGCAAGGATATATAAGTTCAAAGTTTGGAATAAGAAATCCTACTACTGATACAGTACCTAAAAATCATACAGGATTAGATATTGCAGCTGTTAGTGGAACAATAATAAAGTCAGCAACTGATGGGGTCGTAAGTCTAGCTTCATCTCAAGGAGATTATGGGAATCACTTAAAAATTACAAATGGTGATGTAACAATAGTATATGCTCATTGTAAAACACTATATGTTAAAGAAGGTGATAAAGTAAAGCAAGGACAAAACATAGCAGAAGTTGGTTCAACAGGAAATTCAACAGGACCACATTTACACTTTGAAATAAGAAAACAAGATCGATTTGTAGATCCACAAAGAATTATAGAAATTTAGATTAAAGGAAAGTTTATGAGATTTAGAATAGATTTAAAAATCTTTATTTTTTTAGTTTTGTTTTATCTTACAAAACAAATAGAGTTATATGCAACTATTATGATATTTTGTATAATACATGAGTTAGGGCATCTAATTGCAGGTTTGAGCCTAGGAATGAGGCCAGAGAAAATTGAACTTATGCCTTTTGGACTATCAATATCTTTTAAATTATATCCAAAAGACTATAATAAAAAGATAAAAATGGGGAATTTATTAGAACTCAAGAAAATATTAGTTGCAATTTCAGGTCCATTGACCAATCTAATTTTAATAATATTTTTTAATAATGTGAATTTAAAAATTATATCACAGGAAATAGCAATATATTCTAATATATTAATAATGTTGTTTAATCTTATACCAATATACCCATTAGATGGAGGTAGGATAATAAAAAGCTTATTAAATATTCATTATGGAAGGAAAAAATCTTATAAATATAGTAATGAAATATCAAACATAGCAATTATATTATTAACAATAATAAGTAGTATAGCAATATATTATTTTAAAAATATTTCAATTTTACTTATAATATCTTTTTTATGGATGTTAGTTATAAAAGAAAATCGATTACATACTCAAACAATGAGAATATATGAAATGATTGAAAAGTAGCAGATTATATATTATATTCTGCTACTTTTGTCGAAAATTGTAAATGAAAAGTTCTTTACATTAGAGAAAAACTATAATATTATATAAAATATTTTAATCTAGAAAAATTATTTCAAAAGTTTAAATCTTTAAATTCGAAATTTTAATTCTTATAATTCTTAGTAAAAAGCTAAAAAACTGCATATAATTTAGTTTTATTTTATAGAAATGTTCAAAAGTAACTAAATTTATGATAGAATGTAAATAATATATTAAGAGGTGATTTTATGCAAGAAATAGTACCAGTAAAAGCACTATTAGATACCAATAAGGATAATATCTTAGATGAGAGAACAATAAAATGTCTATTAAAATCAGAAGAAGATATTGAAAATGGAAGAACAAAAAAAGCACTAGATGTGATTGAAGTGTTAAGAGCAAAATATGGATTTTAATAACAAACTATTCGAAGTAGAATTTACTGAAGAATGCGTAGAGGAAATATTAGATATTTATGAATATATTTCAATTAATCTAAAAGAGAGTAGTGCATCAAAAAAGTTGATGACTGAAGTTACTTATAGAATTTTAAATCTATCTAGTTTTCCACAATTATATATGAAAATTGCTAAAACTGACAAGTTAAAGAAGGATTATTACAGAATTGTTATAAAAAACTATATTGTTTTATACACAATTGATTTTAACAAAAAGAAGGTCTTTGTCTCCCATATGATTTATAAAAGAAGAAATTATTTAAATTATAGTCAATAAATGATATAAAATATTTTAATCTAGAAAAATTATTTCAAAAGTTTAAATCTTTAAAATTTCAAATTTAAATTAATTAAATAGGTAAAAAGAAGGTGGAAATATTTATACTAAAAGATATGTAAATATTATTGCTTTTGTTATTTCTATAGTTATATTTTTATTTTTAAATATGATATACAATTATATAACTCAAATCAATTTCCAAAATAGTTTAAGTGATAAAGAAAATAATAAGCAAAATGTAATAAGCAGTAATGAAATTAATAATATTGCAAATAATACAAAAGAAGATATTATGACAAATGAAAAAGTTGTAAAAAATGCTATCCAAGGAGTTAAAAAAACAGAATGGAAAATTGAAATTAAAGCAATTTCATTATCTGCAACAATTGCAGAAGGAACAACAGATAGTGTAATGAATAAATATGTAGGACATTTTGAAAATACATCAAAAAAGAAGGGAAATATAGGACTAGCTTCTCATAATAGAGGATATCCTGTAAATTATTTCGAAAATTTAAAAAAACTTAAAAAAGGTGACAAAATTAAATATACATATGGAAATTTTAAGAAAACTTATATAGTAGATGTAATTGAAATAATAGAAGATACTAACTGGAAATGTTTAGAAAATACTGAAGAAAATAGGATTACACTTATTACTTGTGTAGAAAATGAACCAAATCTTAGAAGATGTATA
>CAZSMG010000008.1:0-32010 GCA_964608075.1 uncultured Clostridium sp.
TACAAAAGAAATATGCGATTATTTAAAATTAGAGATGGGAAAAATAAAATTTATGAAATTTAAATATGAAAATACATTTGTACAAGTATTAGAGACTGTTAGAGATCAAGACGTATACTTAATACAGACAATAAAACCGCCAGTAAATGAAAGAATTATGGAATTATTAATTGCAATAGATGCAATGAAAAGGGCATCAGCTAGAAGAATTAATGTAGTATTGCCTTATTTTCCATATTCAAGGTCAGATAAGAAAGATCAACCAAGAGTTCCAATAACTGCAAAACTTATGGCATCTATAATAGAAGCAGCAGGCGCAACAAGAGTTATAACATGTGACCTTCATAATCCTGCAATACAAGCATATTTTAATAATATAAATTGTGATAGATTAAGTGCACAAAACTTATTACAAGAATATGTGAAAGAAAAGAATTTAGATGATATGGTAGTAGTTGCAACAGATGCAGGTAGTTCAAAAAAAGCATATAAGTATTCAGAATATTTAAAATGTCCTTTAGCTTTAATTGATAAAAGAAGAGATGGAAATGATGATAGAGCAATAGCAAGTAATGTAATAGGAGATGTTACAGGAAAAAGTGCAGTGATATTTGATGATGAGATAGATACAGCAGGGTCAATAATAGAGACAGTAAATGTATTAGAAAAAAATGGAGCAAAACAAATCTTTGTTGGTGCTACACATGGAATACTTTCAGGACCTGCAATAGAAAGAATAAGATCTTCTAATATTACAGAAGTTATTTTAAGTAATACTGTTCCGATAACTGATGAAAAGAAAATAGATAAAATAAAAATATTATCAATAGCACCATTATTTGCAGAAACAATAAAAAGATTAAATGAAGGAAATCCGTTAGGGGAGTTATTAAGAAGCAAGTAGATAAAATAAATGAAAACAATTTTTGTTTTAGAATAAAAATTGTTTTTTTGCATTTAATGTTTATATTTACAAATATATATAAATTGACAATTAACATAAAACATGATATAATTTTACCATTCTAGAAAGTCTAGAAAAATATATTAAAGGAGGTTCTTTATATGGCAAAAAGAACAGATATTTACCAGTCTCCTCTTGAGGGACGGTATCCAAGTCAGGAAATGTTAGAGATTTTTTCTGATGATGAGAAATTTACAAATTGGAGAAAACTCTGGATTGCGCTTGCACAAGCAGAATATGACCTTGGAAAGAACGAAGTAACTGAGGAAATGATTGATGAGATGATTCAAAATTATGAAAACATCAATTATGATGATGCAAACAAACGTGAGAAAGAAGTACGCCATGATGTTATGGCACACGTTTATGCATTTGGTCTTCAATGCCCAAATGCTAAGGGAATTATCCATTGGGGTGCTACGTCATGCTATGTAACAGATAACACTGATGTTTTTAACTTAAGTAAGGCATGTGCTCTTATTAAGAAAAGACTTATTGGAGTTATCGACATCATTGCAAAGTCGGCAGATGCGAACAAGGATATATATTGCCTTGGTTATACACATTTTCAGCCAGCGGCACCAACAACTATTGGAAAAAGAGAGACCCTCTGGATCCAAGATTTGATGATTGCACTTGCAACTCTTGAAAGTGCAATGGCACAAATTAAGATGTTAGGATGCCGAGGTGCTACAGGAACTTCATCTACATTTATGGAAATCTTCGATGGAGATGAAGAAAAGGTAAAAAGCCTTGATAGCCATATTTCCAAAGAATTCGGATATGATAAAGTATTCGGAGTGTCTGGGCAGACATATCCAAGAATTCTGGATGTTGTCATTTTAAATGCACTTACAACAATTTGCGTTGCAGCATATAAAATGGCTGGCGATATTAGACTTATGCAGCATGACAAAGAAGTTGAGGAACCTTTTGAGAAAAAACAGATTGGATCTTCGGCAATGGCCTACAAGAGAAATCCTATGAGGTCAGAGAGAATTTGTTCTCTGGCTAGATATGTATTTAACAATTCAGGAAATGCAACAGATACTGCAGCGAATCAATGGCTAGAAAGGACGCTGGATGATTCGGCAAACAGAAGGCTATCCATTCCTGAATGCTTTCTTGCAACAGAAGCAGTTCTTATTCTTTGCGGAAATGTAGCTGATGGTCTTGTTATCAATAAAGCGGTTATTGATAAGCGTCTTAATGAGGAACTGCCATTCATGTCAACAGAAAATATTATCATGGATGCAGTGAAAAAAGGAGGAAATCGCCAAGACTTACATGAGCATATTAGGCAACATTCAATGGAGGCAGGAAAAAGAATTAAGCAGGAAGGTCTTCCAAATGATCTTTTGGAAAGGATTGCAAATGATTCAATTTTCAATATGACCTTAGAAGAGGTTAAACAAGCTTGCAATCCATTAAAGCTTAGTGGAAGAGCATCACATCAAGTTACGGATTTTCTCGAAAATGAGGTCAAACCTGTTCTTGAAATTAATAAAGAATTACTCACTGATGTTAATACTACAGTGAATGTATAAAACTCCATGTAGGGTTCATATTAGTTATAATATGAACCCTACAATATTGTATATATGTTTTTTTGAGTTTTATTAAAATTAAGCAAAAAAGTATGAAAATATATTATATGAAGATATATATTACCTATTAATAGTTGAATTTTAAGAAATATTCTTTAAAACACTTGACAAATTAACCAAAATAGTGTAAAGTATATTAGCATTACAAAATAAAGAGGTAGTAGAAATGGAAAAGAAAATTGAGATAAGTATGCTATGTGAGCTATATGGCAGACTTTTAACTGAAAAACAATTAGAATTTTTAAATGACTACTATAATAATGATTATTCTCTATCAGAGATTGCAGAAAATAATAATATTACAAGGCAAGCTGTTAGAGATATAATAAAGAAAGGGGAGAAAAAGCTTTTCGAATATGAAGAAAAGTTATTGTTTATGAAAAAGACAATTTCACAAGAACAAAAAATACAATCAGTTTTAGAAGAACTTACAAAAATACAGGAAAATTCGTCAGACAAAAAAATAAAACACATATTAGATAGTATAAAAAAGCAATTAAATTGTTTAGTTTAGAAAAAGGAGAAAGCTTATGGCCTTTGAAGGATTATCTTCCAGATTACAAGAAATAACAAGAAAAATCAGAGGAAAGTCAAGAATTACAGAATCTGATTTAAAAGAAATGTTAAGAGAAGTAAAACTTGCACTTTTAGAAGCAGATGTTAATTATAAAATAGTAAAAGAGTTCATAGGAATTATACAAGAAAAAGCATTAGGAGAAGAAGTACTTAAATCTTTAACACCAGGACAACAAGTTGTAAAAATTGTTAAAGATGAAATGGTAGAATTACTTGGAGGAACACAAAGTAATATTAATTTTACACCAAATCCACCAACAATAATAATGTTAGTTGGACTTCAAGGATCTGGTAAAACTACTACAGCTGGAAAGTTAGCAAATTTAATCAGAAAGCAAGGAAAAAAACCATTATTAGTTGCATGTGACATATATAGACCAGCAGCTATAAAACAACTTCAAGTTGTAGGAGCACAGCTTAATATTCCAGTATTCGCAAATGAACAATCAAAAGATGTGGTTCATATTGCAAAACAAGCATTAAGTGTAGCAATGTCAAAACTAAATGATGTAATAATTTTAGATACTGCAGGTAGACTTCATATAGATGAAGATTTAATGCAAGAACTTAAAGATTTAAAAATAAATGTAAAACCACATGAAATTTTATTAGTTGTAGATTCTATGACAGGTCAAGATGCAGTAAATGTAGCAGAAAACTTTAATAATGACCTAGGAATAGATGGAATAGTTTTAACTAAACTAGATGGTGATACACGTGGAGGAGCTGCGTTATCTGTAAAAAAAGTAACTGGAAGACCAATTAAATTTGCTGCTACTGGTGAAAAGCTAAGTGATATAGAAGTGTTTCACCCAGATAGGATGACATCAAGAATTTTAGGTATGGGAGATATGCTTTCAGTTATCGAAAAAGCAGAAGAGGCATTTGACTTAGAAGAAGCAGAAAAATTAGAAAAACAATTAAAGAAAAAAGAATTAGATTTAGATGACTATTTAGCACAATTAAGACAAGTAAAGAAAATGGGATCTTTTTCATCTATTCTTAAAATGATACCAGGTATGAATCAAATAAAAGATTTAAAAGTAGATGATAAAGAGTTTGTAAAAATAGAAGCAATGATATGTTCTATGACTAAAGCTGAAAAGAAAGATACTAGATTATTAAATGCAAGTAGAAGACAAAGAATAGCAAAGGGAAGTGGAACAACAGTACAAGATATAAATAAATTTATTAAATCATTTGAGATGACACAAAAAATGATGAAACAAATGCAAAATAAAGGTACAATGAAAAAAATGATGAAGGGAATAAACCCAGATGATTTAAAGAATTTTAAAATATAATTTAGTTATTAATTTTAAAAAAATAAATAGTACATTTTAGGGAGGTGAAATAAATGGTAAAAATAAGATTACAAAGAGAAGGAAAGAAAAAAGCTCCTTTTTATCATATAGTAGTTGCTGATTCTAGATCTCCAAGAGATGGTAAAATAATTGAACAACTTGGTACATATGATCCAATGACAGACCCATCTACAATAGTTTTAGATAAAGAAAAAGTAGAAAAATGGATAAAAAATGGTGCTAAACCTACAGATACTGTTAAAGCTTTAATAGAACAAGCAAAATAGTATTTCAAAAAAAATCTTTATTACTTAAAGTAGATTGGAGGAAGTCAAGTGAAAGAAGTTTTAGAAGCAATGATACTAAATTTAGTAGATGATAAAGATGCTGTTCAAATAAAAGAAACAACAGGCGAAAAATCTATAATATTTGAAGTTAAAGTTGCTGAAAATGATATGGGTAAAGTAATAGGAAAACAAGGTAGACTTGCTAAATCTATAAGAACAATTATAAAAGCTGTAGCAAGTAAAGAACAAAAGAAAGTATCAGTTGAATTTATAGGGTAGTTGGAGAAAATTATGCAAGAATTCTTAGAAATTGGTCAAATTGTAAATACATTTGGGATAAAAGGACAAGTAAAAGTAAATCCTTTTACAGATGATATTAATAGATTTGATAAATTAAAAATGGTATATATCAAAAACAAACTTAAAAATCAGGAACTTGAAATCGAAGAGGTTAAATATCATAAAAATATGGTATTGCTTAAGTTTAAAGGTATAGATAAAATAGAAGATGCTGAAAATTTAAGAAATAGTTATATTTTAATAGATAGAAAAGACCAATTGCCTTTAGATAAAGATACTTATTATATAGTAGATTTATTAGGATTAGAAGTTTATACAGATGAAAATAAACTACTTGGAAAGCTAGATGATATATTTAATACTGGTAGTAATGATATATATGTTGTAAAAGATGAGCTTGGAAAACAAATATTACTTCCAGCTATAAAAGATGTTATAAAGAAAATTGATATTGAAAATAAGAAAATAATAGTACACATATTAAATGGGCTAATATAATGGAGGAAAAAATGAAATTTGATGTTTTGACACTTTTTCCAGAAATGTTTAATCCAATTAAGGAAAGCATTTTAGGAAGAGCACAAGAAAAAGGGCTAATAGATATTAATTTAATAAATATTAGAGATTTTTCAAAAGATAAACATAAAAAAGTAGATGATACTCCATATGGTGGCGGAGCTGGTATGATAATTAGACCAGATGTAGTTTTTAATAGCTTTAATTCTATTAAACATAAAGAAAATGCAAAAGTTATATATATGTCTCCACAAGGCAAGGTATTAACTCAAGATAAAGTAAAGAATTTAAGTAAAGAAAAACATTTAATTTTGTTATGTGGACATTATGAGGGAATTGATCAAAGAGTAATTGACCAAATTGTGGATGAAGAAATTTCAATAGGTGATTATGTATTAACAGGTGGAGAAATTCCAGCAATGGTACTTATAGATTCTGTAAGTAGATATATAGATGGAACTATAAATAGTAAATCAATTGAAGAAGAATCATTTTCAAATGGATTACTTGAATATCCACAATATACAAGGCCAGAAATTTTTGAAGACAAACAAGTTCCAGAAATATTAATTTCAGGACATCACAAAAATATTGAAGATTGGAGAAAGTACCAATCAATAAAAAACACTTTTTTAAAAAGACCAAAGCTTTTAGAAAGTATAGAATTATCTGAAGAAGATAAAAAGATATTAAATAAAATTAAAAATGAAGTGCTTTAAATAGCACCGCTCAAAATAAAGAAGGAGGTAAATTCTAAATGGATATTATAAAATCTATTGAACATGAACAATTAAAAAATAAAATACCAGAATTAAAAGTTGGAAATACAGTTAAAGTTCATGTAAGAATTAAAGAAGGAAACAAAGAAAGAATTCAAGTATTTGAAGGAATTATAATTAAAAAACAAGGTGGAGGATTAAATGAAACATTTACTGTAAGAAAAACATCTTATGGTGTAGGTGTTGAAAAAACATTTTTAGTACATTCTCCATTAGTAGAAAAAGTTGAATTAGTAAGAGTAGGTAAAGCAAGAAGAGCTAAACTATATTACTTAAGAGATAGAATTGGTAAAGCTGCTAAAACTAAAGAACAAATTGGTGCTAGAATTGAAGATAGAGAAATAGTTGTTAAAGAAGATTTAGTAGAAGAACCAGTGGCAGAAGAAGTTGTAAAAAACGTTGAAGAACCAGTGGTTACAGAAGAAGTAGTAGAAACTGCACCAGTTGTAGAAGAAACTAAAACTGAAGAAGTAACAGAAGTTACTCCAGTAGAAGAAACAGCTGAACCTGCAAAGGAAGAGGTTACTCCAGAGACAGCTGAAGAAGTTAAAGAAGAAGCAAAAAAAGATGCAGAATAATTAAACAAAATACACCATAGACTATGTCTATAGGTGTATTATTTTCATTATATAAGAACTTGTGATTTTATGTTAAATATGTTATAATTACAATATAGTATAAACTATTTTTATATAAATTAATTCATATAATGCTAATTGGCGTTGACAAATAGAGTAAAACATCAAAAGGAGTGAAGAATTATGGAAAATTTTAAGAAAGTAAAAGAAGAAGAAGTATTGAAAACGCCGCGGCTTGTAGTAGCAAAGGTTACTTATGAGCCAAGTGAGAGTAAGCCATTTACTCACACAATTATTAAAAGTGCACCATCTGTTGCAATTTTAATAATTAATGAGGATAATGAGCTTGCACTTATTAAGCAATTCCGTTCAACAACTGGAGAGTATTTCATAGAAGTACCTGCAGGATTGTTAAATGAAGGAGAGATTATTGAAGAAGCAGCTGCAAGAGAAGCTAGAGAAGAGTCAGGACTAGTTATAAAGGAAGTTAAGAGACTTAATAAGTCTTGCAACTACTTAGATCCATCTAAGTCCAACGAAGACTTTGGATCTGCAGTGGCAAAGGTTGAAAGAATCGCTGACAGACATTTAGACGAAAATGAGAAGATTGATTCTGACATTATCTGGATGCCTATGTCAGAGGTAAAGGAGAGACTTATGAAGCAGTTAGTTGAAGGTGAGCCTTTCTTTGAGGGTCTGTATATGTCAGGTCACTCAACAGATACACTTTTACAATATTTCTTCATTAATTCTTAAGTAGCCAGAGCGGTTTATCTTAAAACAAAAATCTACCAGTATTACTGGTAGATTTTTCATACTATTAGCAAAATATTTTTAAATACTTTGTCAATAGTCTGAATACACCATAGATTATATCTATAGGTGTATTTTTTAAATTTGCAATTTATATTAAATAATGATATAATTTTATATGTTATGTAGATAGTAACAAATTACAAACCAAATTTAATAGGAGGAATGAGTATGACAAAAAGAAGAAAATTTATTGTATTTGCATCAGGAAGCGGAACAACACTTCAAGCTATAATTGATGCAATTCGGGATGGCACAATAGAGGCACAAATCAATCTTGTTGTGTCAGATCATCAAGATGCATATGCGCTTGAAAGAGCTAAAAAAGCTGGAATAGAGACATATGTAATAAAAGCCAAAAAGACAAATGAGATAGACGAAGAACTATCTAAAGTTCTTGATGGTTATGATGTAGACTTGATTGTTCTTGCAGGTTATTTAAGAATGATAGGTCAAAAGTTACTTGAAAGGTATACAATAATCAATACGCATCCATCACTGCTGCCTAAATTTGGTGGAAAAGGAATGCATGGAATGAATGTTCACAATGCAGTTGTAGAAGCAGGAGAAAAGGAATCTGGAGTAACAGTTCACTTTGTAAATGCTGAATATGATAAAGGAGATATTATATGGCAAACTAAAGTGCCAGTATATCCTGAAGACACAGCGGAGGATGTTTCTACAAGAGTTCAAGCAGCAGAAAAACCACAATTGGTTTCTGTGTTGCGAGATTTTACAAAAGGTAAAATCTAAAATATAATATTTTAGAATAATGCAATTCCCTGTATAATATAGTATACAGGGAATTATTATTTAACTTCTATTTTTCACTTAATTTAGCATATTTTTTTAATTTTTCATAAACTAGATGATTTACTGTACCAGCAGGGAAATGTCCATCTTTATCTTTTTTACCAGCAGGAACACCTGTTAAAACTTCAATACCTTCTTCAATAGTAGAAACAGAGTAAATATGGAATTGTTTATTTTTTACTGCTTCAACTACTTCATCTGAAAGTTGTAGATTTTTAACATTTTGAACAGGTATCATAACACCATGTGAACCATCTAATCCACGCATTTTACATATTTGGAAAAATCCTTCTATTTTTTCATTTACACCACCTATTGGTTGTATTTGACCTTTTTGATTGACAGATCCAGTAACTGCAATTGATTGATTTATAGGTATTCCAGAAAGACTAGAAAGTAGTGCATAAAGTTCTGTACTTGAAGCACTATCTCCATCAACTCCGTTATATAATTGTTCAAAACAAATACTTGCTGTTAAACAAAGAGGTATATCTTGTGCAAACATTTCTCCTAAGTATCCTGAAAGTATAAGTACACCTTTAGAATGAGTAGAACCTGAAAGCTCAACTTCTCTTTCTATATTTACAATACCAGTTTTACCAGTATAAGTATTTACAGTTATTTTAGCAGGTTTTCCAAAAGTATAATCACCAATAGTCATAACTGTAAGACCATTAATTTGTCCAACTTCACGACCAGAAGTTGTTATTAAAAGGGAATTATCTTTTATCATTTCTAAATATTTTGCATCATATTTTTTAACTCTTTCAATTCTTTCTTTTAAAGCTTTATTTATAAATTCCTCTGTAACTATTTTAGATTTAGCAAGCCTAGCCCATGTTCCAGCTTCACCAATAATTTGTGCTAAATCATTAAATCTTGTAGATAATTTATCATTATCACCTGCAATTCTTGAAGAATATTCAATAATTTTTGCCATTGCATATTTATCAAGATGAGGCAATTCTTCTTGTTCGCAAAATCCATGTACAAACCTAGCAAGTTTATTAACATTATCTTCATTAATTGGAGCATCATCTTCAAATTCAACTTTAATTTTAAATAGTTTTCTAAAGTCTGAATCCATTGATAAAAGGGTATGATATATTTGGCTGTTACCGATTAATATAACTTTTAAATCTAAAGGAATAGGCTCAGGTTTTAAAGAAACCATAACCATAGAAGAACGTTGATCTGCTGTGTTTTCGATACTAATTTCTTTAACTCTTAAAGCTTTTTTTAATGCTTCATAACATATACCATTTGCTAGCAAATCTTTTGCCTGAAATATAATATATCCTCCATTTGCTTTTTGTAGAAGTCCTGGTTTTAACATAGTATGATCAGTTTTTAAAGAACCATAATAATTCTCATATTCAAGTTTCCCAAATATATTGTGATAAGAATAATTTGAATCCATTATAACAGGAGAACCTTCTAAATTACTATTGTCTATAAATAAATTAACTCTATAATTTAAAGAAGGGTCAGTTTTTTTAGTTACAGGGGCTTGAACTTGATTTTGCGGATTAGCAGGTTTATCTTCTTCTAAAAATACAGATATATTTTTTAAAATATCTTGTTTAATATCATTTAGAAATTTATTTATTTTTTTATTCCTTTTGTATTTTGATTTTATATAATTAATATGAACATTAATAGTAAGAAGAGCAATATTTGATTGCCATTCAGATATTCTTTTATCTGATCTTCTTTCTATTTCTTTTATTTGACCAATAACATTCATTATTAGTTCTTGTACAATTGTTGATTTTTCTTCATATTCTTGTTTAATTTTTTCATCTAATTTTTCAAATTCTTCTTCTTCAATAGTTTTACCATCAACAACTGGCATCATATATATACCAGTTTGTGCAGATTTAACTTGAAAATTATATTTAGAAGCCTCTAAATTTAATGTATTCATTAGAACTTCACGTTGTTCTTCAAATTCTTTTTTAATTAATGCTTTTTCTTTTTCAAAATCATCTGCATTAAATGTATTCTTTATATCTTTTTTAATTTCTTTAATAAATCCATCCATTGTATCTTGAAATTCTCTACCTTGTCCAGCAGGTAAGGATACTGCAATTGGCTCATTTGGATTATCGAAATTATAAATATAACACCAATCAGAAGGAGTTTTTTGTTTTTTTGATATTTTATCTAAGTAATTCTTAGTGTACATTGTTTTACCAACCCCACTAGGACCTTCCAAATAAAGGTTATATCCTTTTACATTTACATTAATACCAAATTCTAATGCTTTAATACCACGATCTTGTCCAATACCAGTATTTATAGATTCTAGTTCTTCTGTTGTTTCAAAGTGAAATAAATTTGTATTGCAGGTCATTTTTAAATCTCTATAATTTAGTTCATTTTTTTTCTTCATTTGTATTCCTCCAAAATATATTTTGTTTAGTATTTCCAAATTGTTAAATTTTATCAAGTATATTTTATATTAGTTATGTAAAAAAGTAAATAATTTTTTTGTAATATTTTAAAGAAAAATTAATATATGTGACAAAAGGGTCGTCCCTTTTTGTCACACTTTAGTAATAATAAATATATAAAGACGAAATTATTTTTTTACATATTAATAATAGTGTTCTTTTTAGTTTTGCTTTGTTTTTAAACATAATAAAAATATGTGACAAAAAGGGACGACCCTTTTGTCACAATTTATTTTAACCAAATAATAATGTTACAAAAAATTATACTGGCTAAGCAAAATATTATGGTAATGATTCCACCATATAAATTATCTTGATTTTTAATTTCATATATTGCATAACCTATTGTCTTAACAAGCATAACAATTGTAAATATGGTAAATATAAAATTAATAAAAATTGTACTCAAATTAATACCACCTTTTTAAATATTGCTTTTAATTTAGTTTTATTTTAGGTTCCACTAATTAGTAAACCAGATTCTATATTAGTATCAACATTTACTGTAAAAAAAGCATTTTCATAGTTATTAAGCCAATCATAGTTTTTCCAATCATTTGTTGTTAAGAAATATTTAGAAGCAAATTTTCCAAATTCATTTATGTCGCATTTAAGATCTTTTGAGGTTTTATATAAATAGTCTGAAATGTTAGATTGTATATAGCTGTTTGCATATGAAGATAGTTCTCTTAAATATGATTCATTCTCATAATCAGAGTTGTCATTTATTGTTAATATTTTCCCTAATAAAGAAATATTTATATCAATGTAAGGTGTACCACTAGATACATTTACATTAACTTTTGTTTTTTTTGTTTGAGCTAATGATAAATCTATATATTTATTACTATTTTTAGGATCTGGTATAGAAATAACGAAATTATTTATATCATTTTGCAATAGTGAATGCCAAAGTGTTTCTATACCAGTTAGTTCACCAACTAATTTTCCACCATCAAATACTGCTAAACCTATGTTTTCGGCTCCTCTATTACCAACAATACTAGAATTATTAGAAATGGAATCATTAATATTGTTAGAAGAAGGTTGATTAAAATCATTATTATTGTAGCCTCCTAAAATTGCAGTAGGGTTACAAGAATCACATGATAAACAATTGAAAAAGTCACCAAGAGTTATGTTTGATGTATATCCAGTATATTTGCTAGAGTTAGGAAATATATCATAATATTTAGTAACTAATTGCTCTAAACTTGGCTTAGAACTTTCTATATAATAATTTGCATCACATTTACTAATTACAATATTTGTAGTAGGTCTTATTTGAGTATTATTAATTAATGTATAAATTTCTTCTGAAATATCAGATTCAGCGAATTTTTCTGAAAATACAATTACTTTACAATGGGCTAAGTTTAATTCTTTACCTATATAAACATTCATTAAATTTATAGCAGAATTAATCGAGGTGCTTTCTACACTATTTACAATTGAAGATGGTGAGTCAGATGCAGAGTTTTGTTGCCCTAATGCAGATGGATTTACAAATTGAAAACTAATTTTTATTTTACTTTTATCTGTAGAATTAGCATCATTTGAAGAGTCAACAACATCAAAGCCAATAGCAGCTACATATGCTAAATTTGTTATATTATGTGATGAATATGAAGCAGAAAAGGCATATAAAAATATTCCAAATATAATAAATATAGATAAAGATTTTATTAGATTATTTTTTATCATTATTATCACCCACTTACCTTTTTATTTTTTAAATTTGCTATTATTAAAATAAATATACTAATACCTAAAACTAATATAAAGAATATATATTTATAAATTGTTGAACTAAAGAAATTTGTCATGGCTATATTTGTAGGTATAAGACTAATTCCAACTAAAAATAAAGCAAAAGGACCAACTATAAATTTTGTATTTTGTATATTTGTTAATTTTTTAAATATGTTAATACAAAAATGAATTACTATTGCTAAATAACATGAAAAGGATACTATCCATATTAGTAAAAATATAGAGTCTAGTCTTTGGAAGAATGTACCAAATTCAACATATCTTACTGCTGAATATAAAGGCATTAATTCGTCAATTTCAACAAAAGTGTCAAACATAAGTAAAGTCGTAGATATATTAAGTAATAAATACATTACAGATAAAATTATTGATATAAATGTTATTTTTTTAAACCCTGCAGTACATTTTAGATGTGGTGGTAAAAAATATAATAATGCTAATCCACCAAATGCAAATAGATTACTAAATCCAGCAATGAAAGTTGAATTAAAGCCATCTCCTAAAATTGGATAGATTCTTTGAATATTGAAATTTTTACTATTAGCAAAAAATAAAAATATCATACTAATTATAACAATAGGTAAAAATATTAAATTTGTTTTTACCACAGAGCTAAAATTTAAGTTACATACGATTGATACAGCAATAACAAAAAGTAAAATTATAAAAAATAAATTTGTTACTGGATAATAAATAATTTGCATACTATTACTAAATTGGTTTAAAAGTATTGCTGCTGTGAATAAAAAGTATGCAAAAAACAAAACACCTATTATAGTTTTTAATACTTTACCTCCTAGGAATTCAGATATATCTAGTATATCTAAACCGAGGGAATCTTTTTAGTAATTTATATATAATAAATCCTATAAATATTGCTATAATTCCTATATAAAAGGAATTTATTATTGCAGCAGATTTTGTACTTGATACAATATTTTTAGATAAAGTAAGTATGGTATGATTAATTATAATTGTAAAGATTAGTGCAATTGCTTCTAAATTCCCAATTTTATTTTTATCCATTTTTACCTCCATATCTCCAATTCATACTAATTTTGTCTTGTGCTTTTCTTTTTTTAGTAGATAAAAAGTTTGCCCTATATTCTTGTTTCCATATAGGTGGAACAAAATATCCATTTCCTTTACTATTTGTAGGAGGAGCAAAAGGTACTGTATAGGGTATACCAAATGATTTTATATCAGATAAAATAGATATATATACAAATAAGCCTAAACCAATACCTAAAAATCCAGATATAAATCCTAAAATAGTAAATAAAAATCTAAATATTCTTAAGTGAAATCCAAAAGAAAAGTCAGGTATAGAAAAAGATGAAATACCAGTAATTGCAACAACTATAATTAATATAGGACTTACTATATTTGCATTTACTGCAGCTTCTCCAAGTATTAAAGCACCTACAATTCCAATAGTAGCCCCTATTGGAGACGGAACTCTAAGTCCTGCTTCACGTATAAGTTCAAAAGATAGTTCCATTAATAGTAATTCAAATATGACAGGGAAAGGTACATTTTCTCTAGCTGCTAAAATTGAAAATAATAATTCTGTTGGTAATATTTCTTGATGAAAGCTTGTAACAGAAATATATAACCCTGGCAGTAATAAAGTTAAAATTGCAGATATAATCCTAATTACTTTTAAAAAATTAGTAAATATAGGTCTTAAGTTTGTATCTTCTGGTGAAGACATAAAATCAATTAAAGTTGCAGGCATAATAAGTGCATAAGGGTTTCCATTAACTAAAACAATGACTCTGCCTTGCATTAGATGTTTAGTACATTTATCTGGTCTTTCTGTTGATAAAACTTGTGGAATTCCTAGCATAGTTTCATCTTCTATTAATTGTTCTAGTTGTCCAGAAGATAATAAAGAATCAACTGAAAGGTTATTTAATCTGTATTTTACTTCTGCAACTAAATCAGAATTTGTTATATTTTTCATATAGCAGATTCCACATTTAGTTTTTGTAATATCTCCTACTTCTATGTTTTCAATTATTAAGTCTTCATTATTTATTATTCTTCTTATTAAAGATGTGTTAGTTCTAATATTTTCAACGAAGGCTTCTTGAGGTCCTTTTATAATAACTTCATTATTTGGGGTATCTACACTTCTTTGCTTAAAGCCTTTTATGTCTATATTAAAAGCAATATTTATTGTATCTACAAATAATGCACAATTTCCAGAGTTAATTCCTGATACTATTTCGTCAAATGTAGTATCTTTATTTACACTATTTTGAGGGATTAAACTATTATATATATAATCTACTAAATTAAACTTTTTTACTTTTCTGACTGTAATGTTGTTTGTAACAGCTTCAGATACAATTTTATTTTGATTCCCATCAAAAGTATTTGCTCTGTTTCTTAACATTAATGGCTCTAGAACAAAACTATTAATTAACTTAGAATCTACCATGCCATCTATATAAATAATAAATGCTTTAAATTGCTTATTTCTAGCAGTTAATGTAAATTCTCTTAAAATAACATCACTATTTATTAATGTGTTATACTTAATTTTCATTTGCTCTATATTTATTTGTAAACTTGGATATATTTCTTTTGGCTTTTTTGTATCAGAATTATTAGTACTAGAAATAGAAGATTTATTATTATCTTCTAGCAATGAAAAATCATATTGTTCTTGAGGCTCATATTTAAATAGATTACTAAAAAAAGTTTTTAAATTCATAATTTCTCCATTTACTATATTTTATTTTTTATATTATTTTCAAAAATTAGAAATTTATTCTAATATCTATCTTTTAATATAAAAAGATGTTATAATATAATTGTATAACAAAAGAATTATAGTGAGGTTTTTATGAAAGACTTTTTTTTAACACTTATTTTAATAATTATAATTTTACTTATTATTTTTGGAATATTTATTTTAGGTTCTAATTTATATAATGATTTAAATGTAGGAGAGGTAGCAAGTAGCGTACAAAATTCTATAGAAGATATTTTAAGTTATGAGCCAGAGGAAAAACAAAATGATTATCAAAATCAGATAAGTACAAATTTAAATATTTTGGAAGAAATACAAAGTTCAAATAAAGTTGAAGATAAAAATATAACATATATAAATCAAGAATCTAATAATAATTATTTTTATAACCAATTAGAAGATGCTTCAAAAACAATATATAATGGTTTAAAAAGTAATATCGAAAATATGAAAACAGGAACATATAAAGTAGAATTTGGAAATACATTTAGTAATATTTTATCAAAGGAAAATGGACAGAAAATTTTAGGAGATTATTATCAATCAGCAGTTGAAGCATTTATGTATGATAATCCAAAAGTATTTTATCTAAATGTTAATAAAATGTATTTAAATGTAGAAAGCACAAAATATGTAAATAGAACTACATATAATGTATATATAAGTCAAGGTAATCAAAAGAGTTATTTAGCAGATGGCTTTTCATCAAAAGAACAAATTAATGCATGTGAAAAACAAATATATAACGTTAGAAATCAAGTTATATCCGAATTATCTGGAACAAATTATGATAAAGTAAAAACAATACATGATTATTTAGTCGATAATATTTCATATGATACAACAATATCAAAGAATAATATATATAATATGTATGGGGCTTTAGTTAATAAAGAGTGTGTATGTGAAGGTTATTCAAAAGCATTTAAATATTTATTAGATGAAGCTGGAATACAAAATGTAATTGTAATCGGAAAAGGTACTAATTCTGAAGGAAAAAATGAAAACCATTCTTGGAATTATGTGTTATTAAATAATAATTGGTATGCTATAGATGTTACTTGGGATGATCCTGTAATTAGAGGTGGGGGAAGGCTAAGTAATAGTTCTAAATATAAATATTTTTTAAAAGGTTTAAATACAATAGGTAAAGATCATACACCAAATGGACAATTTACAACAGGTGGAAAAGTATTTAAGTATCCAGATTTAAGTAGTAGGGATTATTAATATAAAAAAGATTGTAAAATATTTTACAATCTTTTTTATTTAATAATTATTATAATATTATACAAATTAATCCGCCACTGCCTTCGTTTACAATTCTTTCTAAAGTCTCTTGAAGCTTAACTTGAGCATCTTCAGGCATTTTACAAAGTTTAGTTTGAAGTCCTTCATTTACAAGTTCATGTAAGCTCTTTCCAAATATATTTGATTCCCATATTTTCTTAGGATCATTTTCAAACTCAGATAAAAGATAATTTACAAGTTCTTCTGATTGTTTTTCAGATCCAACAATTGGAGAAACCTCAGTTTCAATATTTGCACGAATTAAATGTAAGCTTGGGGCTGTTGCACGAAGTTTAACACCAAATCTTGAACCTTGTTTTACCATTTCTGGTTCTTCTAATATTAATTCATCCATAGATGGAGTAACGATTCCATAACCTTTTGCTTTAACTTCTTCTAAAGCATATGCAATTTTATCATATTCTTTTTTGGTTTTAGAAAGCTCACTAATAATAGAAAATAAATCTCCTTCGTTAGAAACTTCTACACCAGTCATTTCAGTAAGCACATTATAGAACAATTCGTCTTTTAATACAATTGATACCTTTATTCTTCCAGTTCCTAGCATAATATCTTCTATGTAAGATTTTGATATAATATCAGATTCATTAATTGAATCAACACATGGGCTTACATCTTTAAGTATAGATAAATTACCAAAGCTTTCTTTAATTTCATCAAATAATTGAACCTTTAAAGGGTGAGAAAAATCTAATCCATCTACCCATTTAGGAAAACTAATATTGATTTGTTCTAATGGGAATTCATATAAAATTTTTGAGAACATATTATTAATGTCTTCTAAAGATAAATTCTCACAATTTGTAGGAATAACAGAAGTATTATATTTTTCACTTAAATTTTTTGCTAAATCCTGAGTATAAGGAGAATTTGGATTACTTGAGTTAAGAACAATTATAAAAGGTTTATTAAGAGAGCGAAGTTCATTTGCAACTCTTTCTTCTGCATTTATATAATCTTCTCTTGGAATATCTGTAATACTTCCATCAGTAGTTACTAATATTCCAATTGTAGAATGTTCCTGAATTACTTTTTTAGTTCCTATTTCAGCTGCAGTTTCAAAAGGCATTTCATCATCAGACCAAGGTGTTTTTACCATTCTTGGCATGTCGTCTTCTAAATAGCCAATTGCATTATCAACTAAATACCCAACGCAATCTACTAAACGTGTTTTTAATTTTAAATTTTTATCTATTGTAATTTCTATAGCTTCATTAGGAACAAATTTTGGTTCTGTAGTCATAATAGTACGACCACCAGCACTTTGAGGAAGCTCATCTTGAGCTCTTTGCTTTTTATACTCGTTATCTATATTAGGTATTACAAGTAAATCCATAAATTTTTTTATAAAAGTAGATTTACCAGTTCTAACAGGACCTACGACTCCAACATAAATATCACCATCAGTTCTTCTTGCTATATCTTGATACAATCCTAGATTTTCCATCTATAAATATACCTCCTTGTAAAATGTTTGTACAATTACTTTAATTAATGTATATTGAGCATTTTATATAAATATGCTTAAATTTTAAAAAAAAATTGATTTAGTATTATAGATATGCTATAATAGGCAATAGTTTAGCAAATGATAATATAAAATAATGTAACAAAAAATAAAAAAACAAATAAAATAATATATATTAGAAAGGAATAGGTGGGAAATATGCAAGATGTTATGGCGGTAATTTTAGCAGCTGGTAAAGGAACAAGAATGAAATCAAAAAATTCAAAATTAATTCAAAAAATATATGGAAAAGAAATTGTAAAAAGGGCAGTAGAAAATGCTAAAGAAGCAGGAGTAGAAGATGTTGTAGCAGTTGTCGGATATATGAAAGAACAAGTAATGGGGGTTTTAGGACAAAGCGTAAAGTATGTAGAACAAAAAGAAATGCTAGGTACTGGTCATGCAGTAATGCAAGCGACTAAATATTTAGAAGGAAAAAAAGGAAAAGTTTTAGTTTTAAATGGAGATGTTCCAATATTAAGACCTGAAACAATTAATAGATTACTTAAAAAATCTATTGAAAATAATGAATATGCTACATTACTTACAGCTATATATGATGATCCAAAAGGTTATGGAAGAATAATTCGTGATGAAGGTGGAAATGTTAAAGAAATAGTTGAAGAAAAAGATGCAACAGATGAGCAAAAGGCAATAAAAGAAATAAATGCAGGAATTTATTGTTTTGATATAGAAGTTTTACTTGCAGCATTAAAAGAAATTAAACCTAATAATTCACAAGGAGAATACTATTTAACAGATGTTATAAAAATAATTGGAGATAAAGGATTAAGAACAGGTGCATTTATAGTTAAAGATAATACAGAAATTTTAGGTGTAAATGATAGAATGCAACTTCAAATGCTTACTAAAATTCTTCAACATCGTATAAATACAGAACATATGAACAATGGTGTAACAATAGAAGATATAAATTCTACATATATATATGATAATGTAGAAATTGGAATGGATACTGTAATTCATCCCAATACTACTATAAAATCAGAAGTTGTAATAGGTGAAGATTGTGAAATCGGACCAAATGCTTATATAAGAGAAGGCTGCAAATTAGCAAACAAAGTAAAAATTGGAAGTTTTGTTGAAATAAAAAAAGCAGTTATAGGAGAAGGAACAAAAGTGCCACATTTATCTTATATGGGAGATTGCCAAATAGGAAGCAATACAAATATAGGATGTGGAACAATAACTTGTAATTATGATGGATTTAATAAGAGTAAAACAATTATTGGAGAAAATTGTTTTGTAGGTTCAAATACGAATTTTGTTGCACCTGTAAAATTAGGTAATAATTCTTTTGTAGCAGCAGGTTCAACTATAACAGAGGATGTACCTGATTATAGTTTAGCAATAGCAAGACAAAGACAAACAAATAAAGAAGACTGGAATAAAAAATAATATAAATAAAAGTGATAATTTAAAATCAAATTATCACTTTTATTTTGTACTACATACCTTGGTTTCCAGGAATGAAATAATCAATTACACCATAAATTAATGCACCTATAATAGCAGCTATCCAAGAAATTGTATAACCAGCTACAAAAAATTGAGTTGCATATAATATTACAGCTGATAGTGCAAATCCAACGAAACCTTTACCAAAAGGACTTGCATGTAAGCCAGTAAATCTGATTATTAAATAATCAAGTACAGTTAAAACTACAGCAGCAATAGCTAAAGCCCAAAAATTATTAATTGTAAAGCCAGGTGTGAAAAATGCTGTAATTGCTAAAACTATAGCAGCACCTACTAATCTACCAACTATTTGCCATACTGTAGATACATTATTAGCACTATTACTTTGAGTATTTGACATATCTTAAACCTCCTTAAAAGTTTTAAAAATTAAATAGTAAAAAAAATAAGGTTATAAAGATATTATTTACAATTAAAATTAAATTATTCAAAATAGTATGAATAATTAATTTAAAATTGTAAAAAATACAATTAAAATAAAAATTAGGAGATAAATATGTTAATTACTTTTTTCAGATCAATTGTTTTATACATAATTGTTTTAATTGTTATGAGATTAATGGGAAAAAGAGAAATAGGTCAACTTCAGCCTTTTGAACTTGCAATTGCTATAATGATAGCAGATTTAGCTTCAATTCCAATGACTGAAACAGGAATACCCATAAGTAATGGAATTATTCCTATTTTAGGATTGCTTTTAATGCATTTAATAATTTCAGTAATGAATTTAAAAAGTGTAAATTTAAGGAAAATAATATGTGGCAAGCCAAGAATTTTAATATACAGAGGAAAAATAGATGAAATAGCATTAAAAAAAGAAAGATTTACAATAAATGAACTTCAAGAAAGATTAAGAGGAAATAATATAGTAAATATATCAGACGTTGAATATGCAATTTTAGAAACAAGTGGACAAGTTACAGTTATTCAAAAACCAAATAAAAGAAATACTATACCAGAAGATTTTAATATAATGCCTGAATATGAAGGGATATCTTATGACTTAGTAGTAGATGGAAAAATAATGTATGATAATTTAAAAAAAATAGGAAGAGATTATAATTGGCTAAAAAAAGAAGTAAATAAATTTAAAATAAATCCAGAACAAGCTTTATTAGTAACAATTGATGGAAGAGGTCAAATGTTTTGCCAAGAAAAAGGAGGAAAAGATGTTTAAAGAAATGGCAGTTTGCATAGTTATTCTTATATCTATTTTTACTTTGGATTTTAAAACTCAAAATTATACAGAAAAAATAGTACAACAAACGACAAGCAAATTACAAAATTTAAGAGAAGAAATACTAAAAGAAGATAAACAAGATGAAGAAATTTTAAATAATATGGAAGAAATATATGACGAGTGGATGGGATTTCATGATAAATTAGCTTTTTATATCGAACATGATGAATTAGAAAAAGTAGAAACAGATATGGTTTCACTAAGAGGAAATATAGAAGTTAAAGAATACGATATGGCTATTAGCGAATTGGATAAATCTGTATTTGTTCTACAACATATTCAAGATAAATATAAATTTAATTTAGAGAATGTATTCTAAAATAAAAACGCATTATATGCCATAATGCGTTTTACTATATAAATTTAATATAGCTACCGAGGGAGGATTTGAACCTCCGACCTATCAATTAAAAAGTTGACATGCTCCTTCCGAACTGAGCTACTCGGTATAAGACTTGCAATAACAAGTCGTTTTAAATTGATATGTCAATTATTATACTATTTTTATTAAGAAATGTCAAACAATTTATCTTATATCATCCATGTTATAATATCCAGGTTCTTTATTTGAAATAAATTTTGCAGCTTTTATAGCACCTTCTGCAAAAACATTTCTTGAATATGAAGTATGTTTAATTTCAAATGTTTCAAATTCACCAAAGAATTGTACAGTGTGTTCTCCTACAATATTTCCACCTCTTATAGAAGACATACCAATTTCTTTTTTATCTCTTTTTTGTCTTTTATCATGTCTATTATATTCACAATGATAAGTATTCCCTAGGCTAGTATTTATTGCATTTGCAAGCATTTGAGCAGTTCCACTTGGACTATCTATTTTTCTATTATGATGAACTTCTGTAATTTCGATATCTGTACCTTTAAGCAAAGGAGCAAGTTCCATAAGTAATCTTTTCATTATATTAATATCATATGACATATTTGCAGATTTAAAAATAGGTATTTCTTTTGAATATTGTTTGATTAAATTTTCTTCTTCATCTGAAAATCCAGTTGTTGCAATAACTAAAGGAACTTTATTTTGTTTAGCATATTCTAAAATATTTAAAGTTGCAATAGGTATTGAAAAGTCAATTATAGCATCAGGTCTTTCAGGTATTTCATTAATGTTTGTATATACTGGAAATGCGAATTCACCTGTATTTTCTTTATCAAATCCACATTTTAATACCAAATCTTCATCCTTTTCTACTAAATCGCAAACAACTTGTCCCATTTTTCCATTACAGCCATTTACTAATACTTCTAACATAAATTACCTCCATATTTAAAATAAAGAGGAGGAAGAATATTCCACCTCTTAAATTTTTTATAATTATATATTAAATTCTTATAAATAACAAAGCTAAAAATACATAAGCATATCTAAATGCAGTTTTACCATACCAAATATTTGCAATTGAATTAAAAGTTTCTGAAATAGCACAATGTTTATCTACAAAAGTTATTATATAGCTTTCTAAATATTTTGGTGGCTTTATAGTTACAGGCCACATATGCTTTAAAATTATATCTTTTTCTTTTTCATTTAAATCAAATAATTTTAAAGAATTTTCTAAAGCTGTTTTTGGATGAGTAAAAGCATGAAGACCTTTTCTATCATTTTCCCTTTTTCTCCAATCATATAAAAATAGGTCATGTAGCATACCAGCTCTAGCTATAGATTTATAATCTAAATGTAACTTTTTACATATTAAATAACTATAATAAGAAACACATAAGCAATGTTCAAAACAAGAAGAGTTATAATGTTGTCTAAAGTTTTTCATCTTTTGAACAATTTCATTATTTATAATATCATCTATAATACAAATAAATTCTTTATCTTCATATATTTTATTTATTAAGTTTTCCATTTTAATTTAAACCTTCTTTTTATATCTTATGTAATAATTTCTAAATTGATTATAACATATTGTTTTTTAGTAAACAATATAAAATACAAAAATATTATTTATTAAGTTTATAAATTTCTTCTTTTAATATTTCTTTTCCTTTTTCAGACATTGGAACTAAAGGAAGTCTTGGAATTCCAAAGTTATATCCAATTATATTTAAAGCCTCTTTTACAGGAAT
The DNA here is from genome assembly GCA_964608075.1 of uncultured Clostridium sp. Classification (GTDB taxonomy): domain Bacteria; phylum Bacillota; class Clostridia; order TANB77; family CAG-508; genus CAG-269. The sequence goes on from CAZSMG010000008.1 coordinate 23,183, forward strand.
AGGGTTTACTTCAGAAAATAAAGCTTTTATTAATGGTATAGCTCTTAATTGTAGATCTTTTGCTTCTTCAATTTTTCCTTGTAAAAATAAATCAACCATATCATGTGTTAATTTTGGCTCAATATTAGATAAAACAGAAATTACACCTTTTCCACCTAAAGATAAAACAGGTAATATTTGGTCATCATTTCCAGAATATATTGTAAGATTATCTTTGCAAAGATTTGCAATTTCTGCAACTTGAGAAAGATTCCCACTTGCTTCTTTTATAGCAACAATATTTTCTATTTTAGAAAGTTCTAAACAAGTTTGTGGTAATATGTTTAAACCTGTTCTTCCAGGTACATTATAAATAATTATAGGTAAAGATACTTCAGATGCAATAGCCTTATAATGTTCTACTAATCCAGCTTGTGTTGTTTTGTTGTAATATGGTGTAACAATAAGAAGTCCATCAACACCTAAGTTCTCTGCAATTTTAGACATTTTAATTGCTTGAGATGTATTATTTCCATCAGTTCCAGCAATAATTGGAACTTTTCCATTTGCAGTTTCTACTGCACATTTGATTGTAGTTATTTTTTCTTCTTCTGTCATTGTAGATGCTTCGCCAGTTGTACCACAAACTATTATACTATCTACACCTTCTTTAATCTGGAATTCGACAAGTTTTTTAAATTCTTCTAAATTCACACCATTTTCGTTAAAAGGTGTAGCAATTGCTGTTCCACAGCCTGTAAATAAAATTTTTTTCATAAATTTTCTCTCCTATAGAGTAATAATAAATCTATAAAACATATTTATATTTTATATGTTTTAATTATATGTTAAATTAATAAAAAAAGAAATAGATTTTATTTAAAAATATTATATAATTTTAAATTTATACATGAACATGAAAAATATATAAATATATAAAGAAATAATTGCATCAATATATTTGGGACAAATATTGAAAGTAGCATATATACAATAAGCATTATAATAATTGGTTTTAACATGGAATTTATAAAATTAAATTTAAAGTTTGAATCTTTTTTAAGTTGAGTTATGCTTATTCCAAAATTTAATAAAACACTTATATATGTAATAAGAATATATCCATTAATTCCAAGTATAGGAAGAAAAATAAAAATTCCTATAATTGTAATAAATAAATCTAAAATGTTACATTTCATTACACTTATTTGTTTATCTAATCCTTTTAAAATATTATCTGTTACATTATCTAAATACATAGGTAAAACAAGAGGCGACAATATTTTTAAATATAAAGATATACCTTCTTTTTTAAATATCAAAGTACTTATTTCATTACTATAAAATAAGAAAAATCCCATAAAACCAATTGCAAAAACAAACGTTAATTTAAAAACTTTTTCTATAACTGCATTTATTGAATTATATGATTTTTGGTTTTGGTAATACGAGAATTCTGGTAATAATAAAGCACTAAAAGAAGATATAATTATACTTGGAAACATAAGTACAGGAAGAGTCATACCATTTATTAAACCATATTGCGATAGTGAAGATTCATAACTTAATCCACTTTTTTCTAATCTTATGGGGATAAGTATTTGTTTTAAAGTTGATAAAAGTGATTTAAGGTATGAAGTTATTGATATTGGTATAGAGATTTTTAAAATTGATTTTATATAGTTATTTTCGCTTCTTCTTAAAATATATTTTTTTTCTTCAAAAATGTATAACACAATTGCTAAAGTACATGAACATATTTCACAAATTGTTTCTCCTAATACTAATGATAAACATACATAGTTTAACCCATTAGGTAAAAACAGAGATAAAATATATGCAGTTGTAAGCATTTTTATGATTTGTTCAAATATTTTAGTAGATACATTTTTAACATTTTTTCTAATTGCATTAAAATATCCATTTATTGCAGAAGATACAGATATAAAGGGAAGAGAAATTGCTACAACATAAAGTAATTTATATGAGATTTTATTATGTAAAAATATTTTTGAAATGTATGGAGATAAGACAATTAATATTATGCAAGATAGTATTCCGAAAAATAAGCTATAACTTATACATTTTTTCATGGCCTGTTTTGTAGATGAATTATAACTTTTAGATTTTTCTCTAACTATTAATCTAGTTGTTGCTATATTTATTCCAGATGTAGCTAAAGTTATAAAAAACATATATATAGACATTATTATATTAAAAATACCTAAAGCTTCACTTCCTATTTTATTTGATATATATATCATAAAGTAAAAACCAACAGATTGCATAATTAAGGAACTAATTGCAATAATAATTCCATTTATAATAACTATTTTAAATTTTCGCATTTTTTAATTCTCACCTTTTTAAGTATATTGAAAAACATAAAAAGTAATGATATAAATTTATTGTAATAAAAAGTCAGTTATGGTAGAATTAAAAAAAATAAAGGAATTGATATGGATAATAAAATTAGTTTTTTTAAAGATAAAGAAGATATAAAAATTAAATGTACAAATGATAATATAATTAATATAACAGGAATGATTGGGTCAGGAAAATCCACTTTAGCGGATAAATATAGAAATAATGATAATTATGTTGTTATTAGTTTAGATTGCCTATATAGAGGACAAGATAAGAAGAATTTAAATAAAGTAACATTAGATATAATACAGATTTTAAAAGAAAAGCTAAAAGAAAAATTTGAAGAAGAAAATTATGACAATTTTCAAGGGTACTATAATGAAATTTTAGCTTATAAAGATAAAAATTTTACAGATAAAATATTGGTATTAGAAGGGCAACACATATATAGATATTTAGATTTAAAATATATAAAAGGTGAATTAATAATAAAAAGAACTAGTATATTTCATTGTTGGACAAGGTCAATTATAAGGCACATTAAAAGAAAGAAAGTACAACTACAAAATAATGAAATTACCAAAAAACAATATTATAAAAATTCATGGTATTGGATAAAAAGAAGAACTAGCCAATTAAAATATTACAAAGATATGAAACATTTTTTAAATGAAATATACAAATCTAAATTAATAAAAGAAGGGATTTTATGAAAAAATTTAATTTAATAGTAGTTATAGATAAAGACAAACAAAATGTTTTGATGTGCAAAAGAGCAAAACCTCCGTATCAAGGAAAATATAATTTTGTAGGTGGTAAAGTAGAAAAAGGAGAAGAAAAATTACAAGCAGCATATAGAGAATTAAAAGAAGAAACAAGTATAACAGATAAAGATATAAAATTAGACCAATTAATGACTTTTTTATATTATAACAATAATATTGAATTACAGGTATACACAGGATATTTACAAAAAGATATAAAATTTATAGAAGAAGTAAACAAACTTAAATGGGTTAGTTTAAAAGAAAATTTCTTTGACATAGATAAGTTTGCGGGTAAGGGAAATATAGGACTAATTTTAGAAGAAATGGGAGTAATACAAAATGATTTTTAGTATTTTAGCTTTTTTAGCAGTAATGACTAGTATATGCATAAAAGATAGAAAAAAATCTTTACATGTTCAATCACTGAATTGTTTGAAGCAATTTATGATGTAATAATAAACGCTTATACAGGAGCAACTTTAAGTATTATAAATCTTATAAGAACATTTATATTTATACAAAAGGAAAAAATTTCAAAGGCAATTTATATAATTATATTATTATTTTTTGAGAGTATTATAATAATTAATTGTATATTTACATGGATAGGAGTTATTTCACTATTACCAACAATAGGGTCAATGATTAGATCATATTGTTTATGGCAAGATAATATGAAATTTGTGCGAATTTCAGGAATAACAACAGGTATATTATATGGATTATATTATTCAAGTTGGTTTTTAGTTTTAGGATATATGATACTTTTAATTGTGGGAATTTATGCAGTATATAAAAATGATATAAAAAAGAAAGAATACAATAGTTAGGAGAAATATATGATAACACAAGATAAAAAAACAAAAGATTTTAGATATATTTGAAGTTGAAAATGCATTTTTATTAATATCATTAGCATTTTTAGTTATTATGATATTAGTGTTAGATTATATGAGAACTAGATTTGGATTAAAACCAAATGAATACAAAAAAGAAGATATAGAATTTTAAAATACAAAAGGTGAAAAAAATGAAAAATAATTTTTTAAAAACAACATTAAAAGGAACAAAAATATACATATTATTAATATTAATACTAAGTGCTATATATTCAAGATTAGTAACATATGTACCAATGTTTATACAATATGCTTTAGATGGAGTTATAATGGGAGATGAAAGTGTAATTCCAAACATTATAAAATATTTATTTTATTCAGAAAATAAAATTTCTAAGGTAATAGTGCTTACTATGGTATTAATTTTTGTAAATATACTAATATTTATTGTTAATTATATAAAAAGTAAAGTAAATACAGAATTTAATTTAAAAATAAATAGAAATGTAAAAGAAACAATATTAGAACATATACCGAAATTAGAATATATGGAATTTAGTAATATTGATAAATCAAATGTTATACAAAGAGTAAATAATGATGCTACAACATACTCAGAATTTTTTAATTCACAAATAAATTTATTTTTTGATACAATATTTATACTTATATTTGCAGTTAGTGAAATAATTAAAATTAATATAACAATAGGTATATTTGTAATGTTTATATGTTTTTTAATACTTATTTTATCAATATGGTATTTTAAAAAATCAAAGCCATTAGTAGAAGATATAGTAGACATGAATAAAGAGGTAATAGAAAGAGCAACAGTTAGTGTAGAAGAATCAAAAATGTTAAAAGCATTTAATAGAAAAGACAAAGAAATAAAAGATTTTGATAATATTAATAAAGAATATAAAAGTAAAGATATTAAACTTGCAAAATTAAAAGTTTGGTATGGAATAGGTACACATACTTTAAGAAATTTTAAAGAACCATTTATACTTTTGTGGGGTGGAATATTAGTTGTAAAGGAAGAACTTACACTTGCAACTGTAGTAATACTTCTAACTTATGCGACTAAAATATTGCAATATATTTACGATTCAGTTGATAAATTAAAAACTACTAATGAATTTATTGTAGCATATAAAAAATTATCTAAATTAATGAAATATAAAGAAGATAAAGAGAAAAATCCAGATGTAAAATTAAATGGAAATATAGTATTTAAAGATGTAACAATAGAAATTGATGGAAATATAATACTTAAAAATCTTAATTTTACTATAAAAAGAGGAGAAAATGTTGCAATAATTGGAGATAATGGTACAGGAAAAACAATTATAGCAAAAACATTAATAGGTTTTTATGAATATACAGGAGAAATTTATATTGGTAAATATAATATAAAAGAAGTAAGTAGAAAAAGTTTAAGAGAGTATATAGGAATAGTTATGCAAGATACATATTTATTTACAGATACTATAAAAAATAATATTAATATTACAGATAAAACTGTAACAAATGAAGAAGTAATTAATTGTTTAAAATTAGCAGATGTATATGAAGATATTAAATGTTTTGAAGGAAATATAAACTATATGATAGGTAAAGGTGGAAACAATATTTCAGGTGGGCAAAAACAAAGAATTGCAATTGCAAGAACTTTACTATTTGATAATAAATTTATAGTATTTGATGATTCATTATCTAAATTAGATACTAAAACAAAAATAAATATATTAAATAATATTATACAAATGAAAATAGGAACTATAATAATTTCACATGATATAGAAATTGTAAAAAAATGTGATAAGGTATTATATATAAATGATAAAACTATAGAAACAGGAACACATGAAGAATTAATAAAAGAAAATAAATCTTATAAAGAGATAATAGAAGTTAATGAAAACAAAATATTAGAAGAAGAGGAATTTTAGTAATGTTACATGAGATAATAAGAAAATATAAAGGAAAATCCATTAAACTTGCTATAGGATGGACCGTTGCGAGTTTAAGTATTATAGCATTTATAGCTTTTACAATGCTTATGGTAGAATATGCAATACCTAGTAAAAGTATAAAAGCAGTAGTAACTGTAGGAATAATATACTTTGGAGTAAATATATTAAGAGCAATTACAACATTTTACGAAGATTTTAATCATGAAGAACTTCAAAAGACAATAGAAGCAGACTATAGAAAAATGATATTTTCTAAATTAAATAATTTAAAACAGAAAGAATTAGACAAATTAAGAGTAGGAGAAGTATTAGAAAATATTATAAATGATACAAAAGAGTTTGCTAAATATTATACTGAAGGAATATGTAGGTCATATTTTGGAGGAATAGTAAGATTAATTGGAGTAGTTGCAATATTTATGTTTTTAAATATTCCAATATCAATTATGATTTTAGCTATATATTTAATAGGATTTTTTATTACATATATTTTTAATAAAAAATCAATTACATATACAAAATTAAAAAGAGAAGCAAATGCAAAAATACTTAATTGGTCAAATGAACAAGTAGGAGGATATTCTACAATTAAATCATTAGAAATAGAACATGAAAGATTAATTCAAATTAAAGAATTAATAAAACAATATGAAAAAGCAGTAAATAAACTAGAAAAAAACATAAGAATATATACAAGTTTATATGATTTTATAGTATCATTTACAGGAGTTATAACAATTTTAATTGGAGCTATAGGATTAGAACAAGGAATTATTACATATGGAGCTGTTATAATTATATCAAGATATATAGGATCTCCAGAAACATATGCTAAATGGTTTATTCAAGGATTTCAAATAAGAAATGTTTCAGAAAATTCTTTTGAAAGAATAGAAAATATATTAGAAAAAGAAGAGGAAGATATAGATTATGGAAAAGAATTACAGAAAGTACAAACAATAGAGTTTACTAATATAAAATTTTCATATAATGAAAAGCAAAATATATTAAATGATATTTCATTTAAAGTAAATAAAAATGAAAGTATAGCTTTAGTTGGAAGAACTGGAAGCGGAAAAACAAGTTTAGTTAACCTTATTTGTAGATTTTATGATTTAGAAGAAGGAGCTATAAAATTTAATGGTGAAGACTATAAGAATTTTAGTATTAAAAGCTTAAGAGATAATATTGGATATATTATGCAAAAAGTAGTTATATTTAATGGAACAATATTAGAAAATATAAATTATGCTAATAAACAAATTACAGAAGAAAAAATTATAGAGATATGTAAAAAATTAAACTTACATGAAAAAATAGTTTCACTAAAGGATGGATATAATACAATAATATCAAGTGATACAGATATATTTTCAGCAGGCGAAAAACAATTATTGAATTTTGCAAGAGTAATGGTAGAAGATCCACAAATTATTATATTAGATGAAGCTACAGCATCACTTTCATATAAATCAGAAATGATAGTAAGACAAGCTATAGACGAAATAATAAAAGGAAAAATAAGTTTTATAATAGCACATAGATTATCAACAATAAAAAAGTGTACAAAGATATTGCTTATGCAAGATGGAAGAATAATTGAACATGGTAATCATGATGAATTAATAAATAAAAAAGGAGAATATTATAAACTAGTAGGTAGTAATTAAGGAGAAAAAATATGATTATAGGAATAGATATAGATGGAGTTTTAACAGATATAGAAAGATTTCAATTAGATTATGGAAGTAAATATTTTTTTGAAAATGATAAAAGATCAATTTCTAATCCTAATGGATATGAGATAATGAATATATTTGATACTAGTATAGAAAAAGATAATATATGGTGGGAAAAGTATTTAGAATTTTATGCTAAAAATGAACCAGCAAGACATTTTGCAGGTGAAGTTATAAAAAAATTATCAAATGAGGGTAACAAGATTTATATTATCACAGCTAGATTTTTAACTGAAAGAGATGATTTTTTAGGAAGCAAAATGAGGTCAATAGTCAAAAAATGGCTAAAGAAAAATAAAATTTATTATGATAAATTAATATTTAGCCCTGAGGACAAAAGAAAAATATGTAAAGAAAATAATGTAGATATTATGATAGAAGATTCACCTAAGAACATATCTGAATTATCAGAAGTATTACCAAAAGTTATATGCTTTGACGCATTATATAATCAAAATATAAATAAAGAGAATGTTATTAGGTGTTATAGTTGGTATGACATATATTATAAGATTATAAATATGAATTAAATATATTAAAAGAGTAACTATTTATTTTTAGTTACTCTTTTGAAATTAATTTTTCGACTATTTGTATAGCATTACTTGCAGCACCTTTTCTAATATTATCTGCAACAACCCATAAATTTAGACCATTTTCAACACTATAATCTCTTCTAATTCTTCCAACAAAAACTTCGTCATGACCATTTGCATTAGTAGCTAATGGGTATATATTGTTTTGCACATCATCAGTAACAATAATACCAGGGTAATTTTTAAGTATATCTACTACATCTTTTATATCAAATTCATTTTCAAATTCTATATTAATTGATTCACTATGTGAATTAACAACAGGAACTCTAATAGTAGTTGCCGTAATTTTCAAATCAGGTTTTCCTAAAATTTTTCTTGTTTCATTAATCATTTTATGTTCTTCTTTAGTATAGCCATCATCTAAAAATACATCTATATGTGGCAAGCAGTTATTATAAATAGGATGAGGAAATTTAATTGGTGGCAATCCTTTTTCACCATTTTCTAAATCTTCAATTCCTTGTCTTCCAGCACCTGATACTGCTTGATATGTAGAATATACAATTCTTTTAATTTTATATTTATCATCTAATGGTTTTAAAGGAACAACAGCTTGGATTGT
>CAZSMG010000009.1:0-30457 GCA_964608075.1 uncultured Clostridium sp.
AATTTATTTAATAATAAATTACTTTTTCAATTATAATATTTTTATTTTAATTTATTTAATAATAAATTACTTTTTCAATTATAATATTTTTATTTTAATTTATCTTAATTAAATCAAATTTACTATTTTTTTAATTTTATTTTTAAATATTTTATTTTAAGTATATTTATTATATTTTTTCTATTTATATAGTCAGATCGTATTTAATCCTTTTTTGCAAACTTTATATTCTTTATGGTCGTTTTATGTATACTTATTTGCTTAAATTTTTTGCATATTTACAATATATTTTTTCTATAAACAGCTCTATTCCGTTATGTCTTATCTTTCTCATATGTTTTAGACATTATGTAATCTTAAAATACCCTACTTTTTGAATAACATCCTACTTCATTTTACATATAATATAAGAAGAGGTAAAATATTATGAATAACATATACAAAATTAATAATAAAATAGAAAATAGAGGTGATAAATCACCCCATACAAAAAATAAATTTAATTTTTCTAAATATAAAACTAATACAATTAATTCATTAAATGATGTTGAACATTTTTTAAATGATTTTAATCGTTTATTTAAATATGTTAAATTATTTAAAATACTTAAATAATTTATATTCTAATATATGTATCTTTTAAATTCTCATTTTCCTCTCCATTAATTAATATTTTTATTGAATTAACTTCTGTTAGTTCTGTTAAACTATTTACTATACTATTTATAATTTTATTTTTTAATTCGTCATTATTATTGTAATTTAAAAACTCTTTAGACATATCAATTGTTACACATCCATTTTTAATATTAGCATTATTTATTTTTACATCGTTTGGAATTAATTTTTCTAATTTATCATTTTTAGGCCCTGCAATCAGAAGTTCTACTATTTCTTTATATGGATTATTAATTAATTTAGATGCATCTATTAATCTTGCCTCTACTGATATATTTTGTGTATCTTTATCTAAGAAATATAGACTTACTATTGTTTGCCTTAGTTGTTCATCATTTATTTCTTCTTGTGGTGTATATTCTTGTAAGTCATTATTTATTTTACTATCTTTTAAATATCTAATTAAAAAATATCCTCCTATTGCAATTATTATAGCTACAATAATAAATAATATAATCAATTTTTTATTCTTCATTTTTTATCCTCCTTTATGTTATTTAATAAGTATTATCTTTCTTTCACTTTTAGAACTATTTTTGGACAAAATATTAAAACTATTTTTTTATTGAAAATATTTAAAATTTCTACAAAATATGATAAAATTAATTTATAAAAATGTAGGAGAATTATTATGCTTGTAGATGAGAAAGAAAAAGAAGAAATACAATTAAATAGTTTAACTGAAATAAGTACTACTAACCAAATTAAATATTTAGATATTTTTAAAACTTTTCTTATATTGGTATCAATCTTTTTACTTATTTTAATTATACTTTTTATTATTTTTACTATTTATAATAAGAATAATACAAAGTTTGCAAGTGGTATATATGTAAAAGGTATTGATATCTCAGGTCTAACCTATGAAGAAGCAAAATTAAAAGTCAAAGAATATATAAATATTAATATGAAAGAAGATATTAACGTAGTTCATGGAGAGTATAACACTACTATTAATATCACTCAAATTGAAGCCAAATTCAATGTTGATGATGCTATTGATCAAGCATATAATTACACTAGAACTAATAATATTTTTAAAAATAATTTAGTTATTTTTAATCTTATCTTCTCTCCAATTAATATAGAACCAGCACTTGTTTTAAATGAAGAACAACTAGAACTCGAATTAGATACAATTTCCACTCAATTGCCAGATACAGTAATTGAAAGCAGTTATTATATAGAAGATGATAACCTTATAATTACTGCAGGAAAAACTGGACTAGTTGTAAATATACCTGAGATGAAAAACTATATAATAGATTCTATAAGAAATCTATCATATATAAATAATGATTTAGAAATAATTACAAAAAGTAAAGAACCCCAAAAAATTAATATTGAAAAAATACATGACGAAATATATAAAAAGCCAAAAGACGCATATTATTCTTTAAATCCTAGAGTAGTATACCCTTCTGAAAATGGAATAGATTTTAATATACAAGAAGCAAAAAATATTATAAATAAAGAAAATAAAGAGGAATATACAATACCTTTAAAAACACTTTATCCAAATGTAACAACTAAGATGATAGGAATGGAAGCTTTCCCTGATTTAATATCATCATTTAGCACAAAATATAGCACATCAAATAGAAATAGAACTACAAATTTAATTATAGCATCCAATAAAATAAATGGAACTGTACTTATGCCTGGAGAAACATTTTCATTTAATCAAATAGTTGGAAAGAGGACAATTGAAGCAGGATATAAAGATGCAGCAATATATCAAGATGGTAAAGTAGTAGATGGCCTAGCAGGTGGTATTTGTCAAATCTCAACAACATTATTTAATTGTGCAGTATATGCAAATTTAGATATAATTCAAAGAAGAAATCATCAATTTGTACCTTCGTATGTATCAGCTGGAAGAGATGCAACAGTAGTTTATGGATCACAAGATTTTAAGTTTAAAAATACTAGAAATTATCCTATTAAAATCGTCTGTTCCGTAGGTGAAGGGCTTGTAAAATTTTCTATATATGGTTTAAGAGAAAATACAGAATATCAAGTAGAAATTATCCCAAAAATAACTAGTAGAACTTCTTCTTCAATCCACTCTATTACATATAAAATACTAAAATTAAATAACCAAATTATAAAAAGCGAAATTCTTTGCAAAGATACTTATAAAATTCATTAAATTTTACCAGTTTTTACCTTTGACAAAAATTCAATTTCCGTATAAAATAAAGCTAATTTTAGGGATGTTTAACTAAAAAGGAGTAATGAAAAATGAGCAATATTTTACATGTTGGTTTAGATGTTGGATCAACAACTGTTAAAGTTATAGTAATGGATAATAAAAAAGAAAATATATATAGTGATTATAGAAGACATTTTTCCGATACAAAAAACACCATTTGCATGGTGCTAGAAGAGTTATGTGAAAAATATCCAGATAATAATTTCACTATTGCACTTACTGGATCTGGAGCTATGTCTGCTGCTAATTTCTTAGAAATAAAATTTATCCAAGAAGTTGTATCTTGTAAAAGAGTAGTTGAAAAATATATTCCTCAGACAGATGTTGTTATAGAACTTGGTGGAGAAGATGCAAAAATAATATATTTTGATAAATCTATTGAACAACGTATGAATGGAACTTGTGCTGGTGGTACAGGTGCATTCTTAGATCAAATGGCTTCTCTTCTTCATACAGATACAGCTGGATTGAATGAACTTGCAAAAGGTTACACAATGATATATCCAATTGCATCTCGTTGTGGTGTTTTTGCTAAAACTGATATTCAACCACTTATAAATGAAGGGGCAGCAAAAGAAGATATCGCTGCATCTATATTCCAAGCTGTGGTTAATCAAACAATAAGTGGTTTGGCTTGTGGTAGACCAATTAGAGGAAATGTAGCCTTTTTAGGTGGACCTTTAAGCTACTTACCAGAATTAAGAAAAAGATTTATTGAAACATTAAATTTAAAACCTGAAGAAATAATAGTACCAGAAGAAGCTCATCTTTTAGTTGCAAAAGGTGCAGCTTTAGATTCATTTGACTCTAAGATAATAACTATAGATGAATTAAAGCAAAAAATAGAAAGACTAAAAAACTCTCAAGATAATACAACGCATCCACTAGATTCTTTATTTAATAGTGAAGATGATTATAAAAAATTTAAAGAAAGACATGATAAAGCTAAAGTTCCTAAAAAAGATTTAAATTCATATGAAGGTAATTGCTATATTGGTATAGATGCTGGATCAACTACAACGAAATTAGTTTTAATAGATGATAATTGCAATTTATTATATTCTTCATATGGAAGTAATGAAGGAAATCCTCTTCAAAGTGTTATAAAAATGCTTGAAGAATTATATAAAATATTACCTGAAAATATAACAATTAGATATAGTGGTGTTACAGGATATGGAGAAAAACTTATACAAACAGCACTAAATATAGATTTAAACGAAATAGAAACAATAGCTCATTATACAGCAGCTAAAAAATTTGAACCAAATGTAACAAGTATTGTTGATATTGGTGGACAAGATATGAAATATATCAAAATGAAAAATAATACTATTGACAATATAATGCTTAACGAAGCATGTTCTTCAGGATGTGGTTCATTTATTGAAACTTTTGCAAAAAGCTTAAACTTAGAAATATCAGAATTTGTTAAAGAAGCAATAAGTGCAAAAAGACCTGTTGACTTAGGTTCAAGATGTACTGTATTTATGAATTCAAAAATAAAACAAGCACAAAAAGAAGGGTATTCTGTTGGTGATATTTCAAGTGGCCTTTCTTATTCTGTTATAAAAAATGCAATTCAAAAGGTTATGAAAATAAGAGATGTTGAAACTCTTGGAAATCACATAGTTGTACAAGGTGGCACTTTCTATAATGATGCAGTCCTACGAGCCTTTGAAAAAATAGTTGGTAAAAACGTTATTAGACCCGATATCTCAGGGCTTATGGGTGCATATGGTATGGCTCTACTTTCAAAAGAACAATATGAAGCAAACTTAGATATGGAATATGTATCAACTATTTCAAAAACTGAAGAATTAAATAATTTAGATATAAAAATAACACATACTCGTTGCAATAGATGTGAAAACCATTGTAAACTAACAGTAAATAGATTTAATAATGGTTCTACATATATTTCTGGTAATCGTTGTGAAAAAGGTGCTGGTATTATTTCTGACAATGCAAGATTACCTAATTTAGTACAATATAAATATAATAGAATATTTGATTATACGCCTTTAGAAGAACAATATGCAATTAGAGGAACTATAGGAATCCCTAGAGTTTTAAATATGTATGAGGATTACCCTTTCTGGTTTACTTTCTTAACAAATTTAGGATTTAGAGTAATAATATCAGAAAAAAGTAATAGGAAGACTTATGAAAAAGGTATGGAATCTATGCCATCAGAATCAGTATGCTACCCTGCAAAACTTGCTCATGGTCATATTGAAAGTCTAATAGAGCAAGGAATTAAAACAATATTTTATCCTTGCATGCCTTACTCAAGGAAAGAATATGAAAAAGCTGATAATCATTATAATTGCCCAATAGTTATATCTTATTCAGAAGTGCTAAAAAATAATGTAGAGAATTTAAATAAACAAAAAATTAAATTTATTAATCCATTCTTACCTTTCGATTGTAAGAACTTAGTAAAGAAAATATTGGAGCTAGATGAATTTAAAGAGTATAATTTCACAAAGCAGGAATTAATAGAAGCTGCTCAAAATGCAGAAAAAGAATATCAAAAATGTAAAGAAGATATTAGAAATAAAGGAAAAGAAACAATAAGATATATTGAAGAAAATAATCTAAAAGGAATAGTTTTAGCTGGAAGACCTTATCATATTGACCCTGAAATAAATCATGGTATAGATACATTAATTACATCTTTAGGTCTTTGCGTATTAACAGAAGATAGCATTTCAAACTTAACAGAAGCAAAAAGACCATTAAGAGTCGTTGATCAATGGGTATTTCATGCAAGATTATATGCTGCAGCAGACTTTGTTGGTAAACATGATAGCTTAGAATTGGTACAATTAAATTCTTTTGGTTGCGGTGTTGATGCAGTTACAACAGATCAAGTAGAAGAAATCTTATCAAGTTTTGATAAAATGTATACACTAATTAAAATAGATGAAGTAAATAATTTAGGTGCAGTAAGAATTCGTATTAGATCATTGCTTGCTAGTATGAATAAACGTATAAAAAATAAAGAAGAAAAAAAATCTGATGGAGATTACGGAATTAAGAAAAAGATATTTACAAAAGAAATGAAAAAGGATTACACTATTTTAATTCCGCAAATGGCACCAATACATTTTGAATTATTAGAAGCTGCAGTAGCTTCTTCTGGATATAAAGTAGAATTACTGAGACAATGTACTTCACATACTGTAGAAACTGGATTAAAATATGTTAATAATGATGCTTGTTATCCGTCTATATTGGTTACAGGTCAAATGATCGAAGCATTAGAATCAGGTAAATACGATTTAAATAAAACAGCATTAATAATGTCTCAAACAGGTGGAGGATGTAGAGCAACAAACTATATAGGATTTATAAGGAAAGCTTTAAAAGATGCTGGATTTGAAAATATACCAGTAATATCATTTAATGTTGTTGGTATGGAAAAAATGCCTGGTTTTAAACTTACAATACCATTACTAGAGCGTATGATTAAAATGGTTATATATGGAGATCTATTACAAAAGATGTTTACTAAAAATAGAGCATATGAAATAAATAAAGGTGAGACAAAAGCTTTATTTGATAAATGGATGATAAAATGTAAAAACTTACTTAAAAAATCTACTAATAAAGAATTTAAACAAAGTATATATGATATTGTAAGTGATTTTGAAAAAATTAAATTAGATACTTCAGTAGAAAAACCTAAAGTTGGAATTGTTGGAGAAGTATTAATAAAATATCATCCTTTTGGAAATAATTTTGTAGCAGATTTACTAGAAAAAGAAGGTGCAGAAGTAATACTTCCTGATTTTATGGGATTTATTAAATTTATGGCAACTCATAAAATTACTTTTAATTCTCTACTAAATACTAATAAAACTTCTTCTAAAATTTCTAAAGTAGCAATTAAATTAATTGATATATTAGAAAAAGATGTCAAAGAAGCTTTAGCTTCTTCTAAAAAAGATTATTTACAACCTTGTGACATCTGGCACTTAGAAAAACAAGTAAAAGATGTATTGTCTATTGGAAACCAAACAGGTGAAGGTTGGTTTTTAACAGCAGAAATGATTGAATATATCGAAAATAATATTCCAAATATTATTTGTGTTCAGCCATTTGCTTGTCTCCCAAATCACGTGGTTGGAAAAGGCGTTATAAAAACAATTAGACAAAAATATCCTGATGCAAATATATCTCCTGTAGACTATGATCCAGGTGCAAGTGAATCAAACCAAACAAATAGAATAAAATTACTTATGACAGTTGCTAAAGATAATCTAAAAAACAAACAAAAAGAAAAAGAAGCATTACAAAAAGAAAATAATAATATGGAAGAAAAGTTAACAAAATAATTAATAAAAATAGAGTTTTCAATGCTGAAAACTCTATTTTTATCTAATCAATTCTTTTATATTATCTATATTTTCTATAGTTTGCTTATATCCTATTTCATATAATTCGTCTATTTTACTCATATCTAAAAGTGAAATTCTTTGGCTTTTAAACTTTATTAAATAATCTACCCCTTTTAATTCATAATTAGATAACTCTCTACACAATAATTGTATTGATCTATCTGCAACATCTATTAAGCTTTTGCAACAAGTTTCATCAATATCATTTTCAAATACAAAACTTAATACTTTTTCTGCTCCTATAGATTTTGTTTCCTTCCAAGGAACATTTTCTCTTATTCCACCATCAATTAATTTAGTATTATTAAAATCACAAGGAGAAAATACGACTGGATAACTGCAACTTGCTCTTACTGCTCTTCCTATATTCACATTATTTACAAAAACTATTTCATCTGAAAAAGACTTTCTAACTGATTTTGATGTAAAGCAATATAATTTACCATCATACATATCAACACTTGGTATAATAACTGGCATTTTTATATCATTAATATTATATATATCCTTCTGTTTACATACATTATTTATTAATTTTTCTATTTGCTTTCCAGAATTTAAACCATCAATTGTTATTCTACCTGTAAAAATAATCCCAAAAATACATTTAAATATATTACTAATATCTATATATTTTATTTTTTTACAATACTTTTTAAAAATGTTGTATATTTCATCTGTCGTATAACCAGCAGAATACAAAGCTGCTACTATACTTCCAGATGAAGTTCCTGAAATATATTCAAATTTTATATTGCTTTCTTCTAACGCCTTTATAGCACCTATATGTGCAGCACCTTTTACTCCTCCACCTGCTAAACAAATTCCAAGTTTCATTTTAAATCACCTATTTAAATATATTATACTATTTATTATAAATTACCTTAAATATGATTATTTCTAAAAAAATAATAGAAATCAATATATATTTATGTTATATTATATTTGGAGGAACTAATTATGGATAAAACCTTTTATGAACTTTTAGAAGTAGATAAAAACGCATCTTCTGAAGTTATTGATAAAGCATATAAAACATTAGTTAAAAAATATCATCCTGATTTAAAAGATATCTCTAAAAAAGAAGAAAATGAAGAAATAATTAAAAAAATAAATGAGGCCTATGAAATATTATCTGATAATGAAAAAAGATTAAAATATAATAAATTGTTAGAAAAACAATATATTTCTATAGAAGAATATAATAACTTATATAATGAAAATCTTTACTTAAAAAATCAAATAAATAGTATGTATACTCAAAAAGAAAATATAAATAATGCAAAAATGATAAAAAATCATCAAAATTTTAATACTCAGATTAATGATATAATAAATAAGGCTTATCATGACGCTTATATACAAGATTTGAAAAATAGAGGTTATAAAATTAAATACAAAAAAAACTTTAAAGATTATTTGAAAGCTTTATTAATTATTTTAATTATATTTATTTGCTTTTTTATAGCTATGCAGATTCCTTTTATAAGAAATTATTTTATTAGTATTTATAATGAAAATAGTCTTATAAAATTTTTTATAGACATTATTCTTAATATTTTTAATATATAAATAATGCACTTAAATTATTAATATAATTTAAGTGCATTGAATTTTATTACATACTAAATGACATTACATATTCTCTATTTTCTTCTAATTTTAAAACAATTTTTAATAACTTATTTTGAGACTTATCTTTTAAATTTGTTAACACTACATTATACATATATATATCACCTTGTGCCTCATAACTATTTAAATTAATAGAATTTTTTTCATAAAAACTTGATTTGCAATAGTTTTCAAATTGTTCTAAGCTTTTATAATTATTATTTCTAAATTCTTCATCTAAATGATTATAGATATATTTATAATCATTAGTATTTAGAGCTTCTATAAATTTACCAATATTTAATTCTACTTTTTCCTTATCTTTACTATTATCATATTTTTTAATACTTTCTGGTATTTCAATAGTATAGCTATCTAAAAACATTGTATAATCTAATGGTGATGTTTCTTGTAAAATATAATAACCTCCATACTGGTCAATATATATATATTGTGTATAATTAGTATCTTTATTAATTTTGTATTTAGAAATTTTAGAAGAATATATATCATTATAATTATCTCTTACATAATTTTTAAAATTATCTATACTTCTAAACCTTCTGTTTTTATAATCTTCGTTTAACTTATTATAAAAATACTCTGGACTTGATGTTAGTTTTTGTTTGAAATCATTAAAACATTTAACTATCCACTCATCATCGCTAATAGATAAGAATCTTATTGTATTTGATGATGTTTTTTCAACTTTATCTACCTTAACATCTTTTATTTTATTTTCAATATTATCATTGTACTCCTGTTGAGTTATATAATAAGAATTATTCTTTAAATCAACTTGTATATACAATAATATATGTGTTAGTGATTTATCTGAATTTACAACGTAACACTCCACTGGATACATTATATTTTGTTCATCAAACTTATACATGTACATTTTATCAATCAAAAAGTGTTGAGAATCTTTAAATATATTAATCTTTTCAATTAATTGAGCATCTAAAATGTTATTTTTATTGCTATACATTTGTTTTAAATCATTAAAATATTCTTCTTTTTCTTCTGAGCTAACTTTGATTTTTCCTTCTAACTGACTATATGTGAATTCTTTGTAGTAATCTTTTATTGTATTATAATATTTATTTACAACATTTTCTATTGAATAATATGTGTTTTTAGACGATACTTTACTTAAAGTATTATGACTTTTACTTAAAAAGTTATTATCCTCCTCTTGCGTTAATCCTATACCATCATTTTCATCTTCTTTATTATCTATATTAGGTTTATTTGCATTTAAAATTAATATTGCTACAAAAATTAATATTGTAATAAGTATACCTAATATTATTATAATCTTTTTTATTTTGTCCAAAACTTTTTCACCTCTTTTATAATGGTTGATCTAAATATATATATCCGTTTAATGTAAAACTACTTCCATAATAACCATTTAATGGTAATTTTGTAATACTTCTCCAGTTTTTTCCACTTCCTGCATGACTTATCCATATTCCTGTAGAATCTACTGCCTCCACATACGCAACATGCCCATAATTTCCACCAGACCAAGAAATTATAGAATTAGGTCTAGGTTCATTTCCATAAGCAAACCATCCATTTTTTACATTATAACTATAATAGTCTTTTCCGTGTCCTCCTTCAGTTGGATACCTTGTATATTTTGTACCATATATTTCTAAGTATTGATCTGCTCTACCATTTGCCCACCATGTACACTGGAAAGCTTGTAGTCCAGTATTTTCCCACCATTTTGCAAATGGTCCTGCTTGTGATTTATCACAAGCACTACTAGAAGTACATCTTCCTTCATGTCCATGATTACTATGAATTGTTGTATGTAATACTTCTTTAGTTAAATATTCTTCGATTTGCCTTACAGCCTCTTGGCTAACATTACCTGATGCATCATAATAACTAATACCATTTGTCATCTCTGGCGTATCTGCTGCTATAGGCCACATCTTGTCTAATCTATCACAATATCCTGTCATAAATAATAACCATTCGGATTTTCTCCTGTTTACCAGTCCTTGGCTAAACTTTCCATTTGCACTATATGGCTCATTCATATAATTAGTATATAAATCTTGAGCATATATGTCTGCTCCATTATACTCATAATATTTTTTATTATATTCTTCTTTCCAATATTTATTATAAGCTGTTTTAAATCCACTTAAATTACCTACATTATATTTTCTAGATACTAAAGCCGCTACTTGGTAAGATGTTAAATTTAAATCAAGATTGTTAATGGAAGTTATATTGGATTGTATTACTTCGTCTTCTATTGAATCAACAAATTCTTTAGGTACCTTACCTCCTATTTGTGTTGGATGTCCAGCATTAATAAATTCTTGTTTATAACCACTAGTATCTATGCATATTCCCCATCCAACTGTAGCATTACCATAACCATCATCAAATATAATATAATTATCTCCTTCTTGCTTTGGTCTTCCTTCCCATGAATGTATATATTCTTTAATCATAGATACAGAAGTTTGCATAGATAAGGCACTTGTAAATCCTTCTAAGTCGAATGCATTTAAGTCTAATGTACCTTCATAATTAGGATTAAGATATTTATTTATTAAGTATCTCATAATATCTGCAAAATTAACTGTATTGGTATTCTCCTCTAACTCCTCATATAAAAACTCTCGTGCATCATTCATTTTAGCAAATTGATCTTCATTTTCGTCAAATAAATCAAATATTTTTTGTTCATTAATAGTAGTCTCTTGAGTTGTTGAAGTGTATTTTCTACTTTCAGTATTACTTTGATATGTTGTAGTTACTTTATTATATAAAGCAAGGTCACTAACATCTAAATTTTTTCTTATTGCTTGTATAGTAACATTTTTTGAGTCTTCTTTTTCTTCAATTGCTTGTCTTTCTTTTTCAATTATTCCATTCATATATAGATTAACATCATTATCTGTATTTATATTAAAATTATCTGCATTTGCATCAGTTTTTTCTGATGTTTCGCTTTTCGAAGGTCCTGATGAATTACTTTCAATAGATGCTGTATATGTTTTTGATGCTTTTGCAATCCACGAATCTACACTAGTTAGTTCTATATTAGGAGTATTTGTTTTTGTTGTTGTTTTTATAGTAACTGTACATGTTTTATCAACAGAATCTGTATTTCCTATATTAATAGTTTTTGGATAATTAGCAGAAATCATTGTATATGTATGTCCATTAGGCTCTTGGTATTTTCTTTGTATTTCATATGTTAACTTTTTATTTCCTCTACTATTTTCATCGTCTTTACTTCTATAGCTCTGCTCATATATTTCAGTAGTTATAGAATTAGTAGTTTGTGTATTATCTTCTATAGTTATTGTTATAGAAGTATCTTTTGCAAGTTCAGCTATAGCTACTGCTAAATCTTCTCCTCCTGATGATTGTAAAATATCTATTGGAAACATAAATGGCATTGTATATTTATTTATTGATCTTTTATAATCTATTGGCGACAGAATTCTTACTGGCTCTTCTTCTGTATTTGTAGGAATATCTTCTAAAATTGATGTATCACCAGAAGTTTCTACAACAATTTTAGTATATGAACTGCTAGCTAATAACATTTTACCTTCTTGGTCTAATGTAAAATAATTTAATACGTCTAAATTATTTGATTCACACATATTATTAAAATTATCTAATGTTGTATATTTTAATGTTGTTTCTTTTGTGTTTCCATCATTTTGTACTTGTGCTCTAACAATATTAATACATCCATTGACCATAATGTCTTTACTATTATTTGGTATATTTACATTACCTAAATTAGGATATTGAGTAATTAATTCCGCTTCTATAAATGCTTTAAAACAATCAAATGATTCAAGCCCTAAATCTTTAGGCTGTATATCTTCTTCTTCTAAATTCGCTATTATCTTTTCTATTATCTCTGATGAAACTTTAATATAATATCCATCATTATCATTTCCTTCTATACTAGTAACTGCAGAAAAATCTAAATTTTCAGTTTCTCTACTGCTTTCGTCATCTGTTGCATTAGGATTAATAACAGATGTTATACTTTTATTAACACTATCTCTTATAATTTTTGTATTTATTTTAGTTACTAAATACCATATACTTGCAACAATTAATGCTCCTACTATTATTATAAGTAAATACTTTCCAATTAGTTTGATAAATAGGCTTATGACTTTTTTTATAATATTAGCTATAGCTTTAGTTATTTTTTTTCCTACTTTTCTAGCCATATCTGATCCTGCTTTTTTGCCTAGCTCTTTTAAATCGTTATTCTCATCGTCCATTTATCTCACCTCTTTTTTACTTATAAATCTATCTCCACACTATATCTTTTATCATTTACTATATTTGTACTTTGATTGTACTGGTTATAATTTATTACTATATCTGAAAATACCATTTTTATTGTATTAATATTTGAATTATATGCTTTATAAAATTTTATATTGATTTGCTTGTTAGATTTAGCATTTACTATTAAATCATCATCTGATAATTCATAATTATATGCTATGTATCTATTAGAATTATCATCTGTAACATACATTGTATTTGTTTTTGCTTTTGTATCTAGTAATATTTTATAATTATTATCATTTTTTATTTCTACATTGTATATTTCATAATCTATATACCTATATACACTTTTTACTATTATTTTAATACCATTTGATATGTTTTCTCTATTTAAATTCTTTTTATTTATAAAACCATTAATGTTTAATTTTTGGCTTCCATCTTCCTCTCTTATTATCGAATAGTAATCTTCAGTATTTTCATTGCTTTTTCCACCAGTTGACAACATATTACCTAAAAATCTTACTTTATATGTATATATGCCATCTTTTGTCACCCATGATTGTATTTGAACTTGTCTTGACTTTTTAAAAATTACATTATAATAAATATTTTTAAAACTTTCTATATTAGGAAACATTTGATTTTTACAATCAGAGGAAAGCATATTATATGCTTCCTCTACCTTTTTATCATTGCATTTTTCTACAAAGTCTGAAATTAAATTAGATATATTTTTGTTTGTTTCTTTGTCTACTTTTTCATCTGAAATTATAGTACTTCTTTGCTCATAATTTGTTTTATTCTCATATTCAATAGTAATATTATTATTTTTATTATTTTTGTCCTTTGCTATCTGATTCAAAATTTGAATAATAATAATAATTAATATAAAGATTCCAATATATAGTAATATTCTTTTAGTATTACGATTTAAATATCTTTTTAATTTTATCATCGTATCCTCCTAATGAACTCCTGACAATTCTCTAATCCTTTTCATTCTCTCATTTACTGCTCTATCTAATGCTACACCACTTAATCCGTTATTAGATATATTCTTTCTTAGTTGTTTTTCTCTATTTTCTAAATCTTTCATATCTTTTATTCTTGTAGCAATTAATGTATTTTGAATCATTTCTTTATTAGAAATTTTATCTCTTTGTTTTTGCTTTATTGCTTTTATTATTATATCTTCATCAATAATTCCAGCATTGTATAGTTCATCTCTTTCTTTTGAATTTAAAAATTCCTGACTTCCTAATTCTCTTTCATATTTATCCTGAATTTCTTTATCTTTTGCATTTTTCTTTTTAATTCTTGGTATTAATACTTTATCTTGATATCCTTGACTATCCCATCCATTTGCTCCTATTTTATATGTATCTACTATATCAGTCCCTTGATTTTTAGCACCTTTTCCAAGATTTACAGCACCTTTTACTCCTGCTGATGCTAATGAAGCAACACCTACACCAGCTCCAACTCCTCCAGCTACAAAGTTATCTAAATTTTTTATATCTCCACTTGCAATTGTTGCTGCTAATCCAAATGTTCCTCCAACAGCTCCTAATCCAATAGTTCCTGCAACCTTAGCAGTTTTTGCTAAACCGCCAATTACTTTTTTAGCTGTGAATTTTTTTCTAGCAATTGTTGCTATACCTTTTTTGATAGATTTCTTTTTGCCGTCTTTTTTTGATTTTTTTTGAACATTTTGAGAAGCCTTTTCTTGGTTTTTTATATTTTTATTTGAATCTCTATTTTGATTACCACTATTTGCTTCTTGATTTTTACTATCTTGGTTATTTTGTCTATCTTTATCTGATTCTCCTCTATTTAAATCTTGTTCATTTGAATCACTAATATCATTTTGTCTTATATCTCCATTATCATCATTGTATTCTTCTGGATCTCTTTGTCTTATTCTTGTATCTTGATTTTGTGAGTCTCCTTTAGATGATAAATGTTTTTTGCCTGATGATTTTGCTTTGCCTGCCAATCTTTTTATCGCTGCCGCAGCTGCCATTCCACCTGCAAATGAAACCTTAGAATCTGGTAATGTACTTGAAGAATCTAATTTAAACATTCTTCTTATTAGTCTTTCAGCTTGCATCATAAAGAATAATACAACTATTGCCCAGAAGAAATTACCATTTTTTACTAACTCAATTGTTGATTGTACAAATACATAATATAATATTAAATGTATAGGTTGTATTAAAATATTAAATACATATTCTTTAATCCAAAATCCAAATGCTTGTGCTTTACCATCTTTTTCTTTGTCTATTGGATAAGTTACTGTAACAAGTGGCGATAATATAGTAAGTAAGATTATTGTCAGCATCCTTTTTATATATACTATAGTAAACCAAATAGTCATAAATACTAATACTGCATATATTATAGTATATACCAACACTTCTGATGTAGATTTTGATATATCTGCTTTATTTCTTATCTCTGTCATTAAAACATCGTCGCCATTTTCAGATATAACGTTAGCACCTATTCCATCATTTATTATATCAATAACATAAAAAGATATTGCCATTATATATTGCATTATAAATAATAAACACATAGCTACAACAACATTTAATAACTTTTGTTTGTATTTAGCTTTATCGTTAGCTGTACTAGAAATAACTACTTTTATTCCTATATATACTAAAACTGATAATAAAGCTACTAATGCTATCATTCTTAATGCAGAGTAAAATTTACTTATTACTGGTGATAATTGACTCGCAGGTGTTTTAATTTCTTCTTCTATGCAACTCAAATTATATACTTGATCTATTACAGGTTTTATTTTCGCAAATTCCCTCATAAATTTTTCTTTATCTATATTTCCATCTTCTTTATTAGTGTATTCTTGTATAAAATCTATAAAGATATCTGCATCGTCAGAGATATCACCTAAAGAACTATGATATTTTACAATAAATTTATAGAAATTACTATTAATATATGGATCATCTGTATATATATCATTCCATACCTTTTCAATTGTTATTCCATTGTAATCTCTTATAAGTAATGGGCCAAATTGATATAAAGTAAGAGAATCTGCTTTGTTACCAGTATCTATATATCTTGAATGAGTTAATATATTTTTAATTTCAATTAAAACTTCTTTTTCTTCATTAGAATTATTAAAATTCTCAATAAAAGAATCTATTTCATCGTAAACAGGTTCATACATATTGCGTAAAGCATAACTATTAGGCTCATAAACAACATGCTTTGTAGCTTCACTAGTTTTGAAAAAATTAATATTAAAAGCTTGTAACTTACCACTTACAATACTACCAACTCCATATTTAACACCATAATGCTCTAGTGCTTTTGGATCAACATCTATTGATTCTGATTCTCCAAAAAATTTCTCTCCTAAACTTAATACTCCATCTCCTAAATAGCATATAAATGTTTGAAATCCATCTGCTAATATTGATTTTTTCTTTTTTGCATGAGAATAAGTAGGTATTATAAAACTAATTATTAATACCATAACTAATGTAACCATTATTTTGTCTAGTACTTTTTGCATTTTTGACATTAACTTATCCTCCTTTAATCTATTCCTGACATTCTTTGAATTCTCTTCATTTGTGATGATATTGTTTTTGATTTTTCTTTATTAATGATTTTATCTTTTTCTTTTTGTTTTAATTCTTGTTTTGCTGTTTCCTTTTCAGATACAGAAAGTTTATTATCTTCATCTATTTTCTTGTATTTCTTTTCTAGTTTCTTATTAAGTGCATCAAATTCGCCTTTTTTCTCTAATCTCTTTTCTAAATTATCAAATACACCTTTTAATTCTAGTTCTTTCATTATCCTTTTTTCAATTGTTTCGATATCTTTGTAATTTCTTACACTACTTGCTAAAATTGCATCTCTAACAAGGTCTTTATCTGATAATCCTGGGTTTTTATTCTTTTCTTTTAACCCTTTGATGATTAAATCTTCATTTACAACTCCATAACGATACATTTCATTTCTTGTAGAAGAAGACATTAATTTTGTATCACCAAATTCCATTCTATATTTTTCTTTTACATTTTGATCTTTATCATTCTTCTTTTTCATTCTTGGTATTAATACATTATCTTGATACTCTTTCTCAGTCCAACTATTTGCTCCTATTCTATATGTATCTAATAGATCAGTACCTTCTCTTTTAGCTCCTCTTCCAAGATTTATTGCACCTTGTATTCCTGCTGTACCTAAAGTCGCAGCACCTAAACCTGCACCTACTCCTCTTACTACAAAATTATCTAAATTCTTAATATCTCCACTTGCGACTGTAGCTGCTAATCCAAATGTAGCTCCAGCAGCACCTAATCCAACATGTGCTACTCCTTTTGCAGTTGCTCCTAATGCTCTAGCAATAGCTTTTCCATTAAATTTTTTCCTTCCAACTGCAGCAACTCCACGTATGAATTTTGATGATTTCTTCTTATCTTTTCTTGCGCTAGATGAGTCATCATCTAATGTAATATCTAAGTTTCTTTGTCTTTGTGCTCCTTTTATATTGTTATCTATTTGATTTCTACTATTATCATTTATATTAGTTGTATTTGAACCCTGATTAAATGTCATACTTCCTGCATTGTTTTCATCATTATGTGCATCAATATAATCTTGCCATAATTGACCTACCTCATCTAACCCGTTATCTCCAGCTAATTCTTGATTTTGGAAGTTAGAATCATCTAATTCAAATGGGTCTGTTGTTCTAATTTCATTATCTTTATTTTCATCATCTTCTTTTGCATCTTTTCCTGATCCTTTATTTTGTCCCTTTCCAAGTCTTTGTAGCCCACCAAGCATTGATGCAACCATAGCTCCTTCAAAAAATCCTCCAGCTCCTAAAGCACTATCATTTCCAGCTTTTTCTATATTAAACATCTTTCTAATTAATTTCTCTGCTGGTATTATAAATCCAATTGCAACTAAGGCATATATAATATTTGATTCAACTAAATCTATTGCTGATGTTATGAAAATATAATAAAGTAATAAATGTATTGGTTGCATTATTAAATTGAAGAAATATTCTTTCATCCAAAAATCAAACGCTTGAGATTTTCCATCTTTTTCTTTATCTATTGGATATGTTACAGCTACTAATGGCGCAGCCATTGTTAAAAATGCCATAAACACAACCCTTTTTAAATATGTAAATGTAAACATTAATGTATATACTACTATTACTGCATACATTATTGTATATCCTAATCTTTCTTTAAATTCTCCCATTTCTGCCATAGTTCTTATGGTTGGTATTATTGTGTCATATCCTTCTGTGCTTAAAATATTTACTTCAAATGCATCTGTAATTAACTCTACAATATATAGCGATAGGCTCATAATATAATGTAATGAAAATAAAATGGCTAATGCTACAATCCAATTTATTATATTTGATTTATATTTCGCTTTTTCTTCTAAACTACTTGATAATAATATTTTTATACCCATATATACTAAAATTGATAATAATGCTACTATAGCTATATTTCTTAATGCTGAATACCATTGACGTATGGTCTTTTGTAATATAGCTGCACTTGATGTATGCTTTTCAGTCGCACTTGATTCTATTTCTTTTAATCGATTTTCAATTTCTGTTCTTTCTTCATTTGTTAAAACTCTATCTGTTCCATCACTTATAGCTTCATCATCGATTAACAATTTAGTTTTTAATGCAAATATCTCTGCTTCTGCAGCAGTTTGATTTTCATATTTCTTTATTGTCTTATCATTAGGATTAAAAAAGTTTATATCAAAAGCTGGTATATCATTTGAAACAATTGAAGCAATAGAATATTTTACTAAAACAATAGGACCTGTATATCCACTATCTCCATTTATTATTGTATCCCATCCTTGCTGTGCGTTTTTTATTACTCCTCCAACAAGTGGTATCTTCGTCAAAAATGATGACCAACCAGAAGCAACCTTTTCAGCTAAATTTCCTCCTTCTCCTAAGCTTTTTACATAATCGTCATAATTTTCTATTGTTGCCTTTTCACCCATAAATGTACTTTGTAAGATCTCAAAACACCCATCACCTAACCAAAGCACAAGTGTTATAACTGGATCTATTAATACTTCACTGACTCCAGCTCTTGAATAATTTGGTACTATAAAATTAGTAAGCAAAAAGATTACAAGAATAATTATCATCTTTTGCATAAATCCCTTATTTTCTAGTAATTTCATATGAACTCCTCTTTTTATTTTTTTCTCATCTTTACTAATTTATTTAAGTTAGTTTCAACGAACTCAAATTCCTTTTGAGTAGGCATTATCTTAAGTATTGCAGAATCAGCTCCAACTTTTAGTAGTCCTTCACCTTTTAGGCATGTTACTAAAAAGTTTGCTTCTCCTTCACTTAATTTAAATACTTCTTTCAAATATTGTATTTCTGATTTATCTTGTGCTAAAAATAATTTTGTATCTGATGAAGTTAGAACTGCCTGTGCCTCTGGTTTTTCATAAAAGTCTTGGAATCTTTGAGATATAATAGCAAGAGAAACATTTCTCTTTCTTGCACGTCTTGCCATTGTGTTTAAGAAATCAACAGCTTCTGGATATGGAAGTAACATCCATGCTTCATCAACTATAACTCTCTTTTTAGTAGCTTTTGTTCTATCTTCACTATTTTTCTTAACATATTTTTCCCAAATCCAAGAAAGTAATATTTGTTGTGCTAAAGGTCTTGCAAATCTTTCTTCTAACCCAGATATATCTAAGTTTATAAATGGTGAACTTTCTAAAAGTTCAAATGTAGACTGTCCGTCAAAATATGCCATTTGCCCATCATACTCTCTTATATATTGTTTCATAACTTTTAAAAGATAACTATAATGGAAATTATAATCTGGATTTCTATTTTCTGATGCCTTTCTTTGTATTCTTTTGTACCATGAACCTATTGTTGGCATTAACTTTTTCTTTCTGAATAATTCATCTTGATTTCTAAAGTTATCTGCTTGCTCATATAAACTATTTGGGTTATTATTAATTCCTAACTCTGCATATTCTTCAGCAACAGATTCAGCTATAATTTGTTTTGTAAGTTCATTTACATCTTGGCTTCTTGTACTACCTCTAGCCATTGTAAGTAGCGCCTGAGTAACATCTTCTACTTTATTTTCAACATTAACAACAGCTCTATTTCTACCTGTTATTTCATCTTTTATAGTTTCCATTTCAACATCAAATAAATTGATTATTGTTTTAGAATTTGGACTTAAAACAACGTTTATTCCACCTAAAGATTCAGCAACTATAGTATACTCACCTTCAGCATCTAATGCTAAATTTTCTATTCCCATAAGCACTGAAGATCTTGAAATTAAAGTTTTCATAGTAACAGATTTACCAGCACCAGACTTAGCAAATATAACCATGTTATAGTTTGTAAGTGATGAATGAAAATTATCAAATAATATTGGTGTTCCTGTTTGTTTATTAAATCCTAATGGCACTCCACTTGGATGTCCAACTTCTGATGTTGTAAATGGGAAAATAGTTGCCATAGATCTTCTGTCAAATGTATGTACCTTTTTTATTTTGTCCTCTAATAGAGGTAAATTAGATTTAAACCCATCCTCTTGTATTGCCCATGCACTTTTAATACCAACTAATGATTTAGACATTTCTGTTGATAATAAATTTGTAAATCTATTTAAATCTTCTAAACTATATGCAAATAAAGTAGATACTATTGATGCTTCAAATAATTTATTAAATCCTGCTGCAATTTCATCTCTTAGTTGTTCTGTCTCCATTCTTTTTTGACTTAAATCACTTTCTCTATTTATATTTCCTCTATCAGATGCAACTATTCTTTCTGTTTCTATTTCATTAATTACCCTATTTAATTCACTTTGTGATCTAGCTTCTGATACGGGATTAATATAAATAGAGGTATTAACATCTCCGAAGAAATATAAGTCTCTAAATAATTCTGGGAAAGTACACATTCTTGGTAATTCAGATACAAAAAATGTACGAGCATATCTTTTTACATTAGAGATGATTTCTAAATGATCAATATTTGATGCATCAATCCCAGAAGGAGCAATTAGTTCTTTTATTGTTTTTTTCCTTAATTTAAAAGAATCTTCTTGTTGCTCTTTTAAAATTCTAAGATTTTCTTGTTCTTGTTTTTTTCTGCTCATTTGGCTTTCCTCCTTTTGCTTTAGTTTCTTTTTTTATCTTTTCTTTAGCTTCATCTACTACTTCATCTCCAAGATATTCCTTGTTTTCTTCGATTATAGATAATGCAAGATCGTTTATTAAATCGTCCATTGATACTTCTTTTTGTTTTATCTTTAATCTCCTTTCATCTTGTACTTCATTTACTACTTCTCTTGCTTTCTTAATTGCTTTTTCTTCTATCTCTTTATCTAAGTTTCTCATCTTCTTTTCTAAAACATCAGGTGCTGTTGAATACATTTCATCACAACCAGCTTCTAGTGCTCTTCCTATTTCAAATACTTCTGCTTCATCTCTGTTATATGCTACATATAACAATTCTGCTAATTCAACTGAATTTAATATTTTTCCACTTACTTCACATACTCCTAATGTTCTTATAATTGATTGACATCTTGTGTATAATTCTGAAAATGCTAAACTTTCTACTTCACTTTTATCAAACTCATTACTTCCTAACTCTGAAGTATAGTATGGTACAATTACATAAAATTTCTTTGTTGAAACATTTTTATTTGAACTCATTTTTTCTGTATTGTAAACAACATCTTTTCCATATTCATATAAGTTTGTTTGTTTAGTTATTTCAAAAAACATCTTATTTAATTGTTCTTCTGTATAATTTTCAGAGTCTTGCATTTCTTTATATCTTTTTTTCATATTATTTAGTTTTTCTTCAATATCTTTAATTCTCTCTTTATATGTATCTATACTTCCTTTTAAGTTTACAGATCTAGTTTGAATGTATATTTGTATTGGATGTCTTAAAGTATTTAGAAATTGTACAAATCCATCTTCTACTCCTGATTTTTCAACTCCTGACATCAAGTCGTAATTAACTCCTTGACATTCTACAACCATTAAATATCTCTCGCCTTTTCTTTGCATTATCATATTATCTTTAATTTCATTAAATTCCATAAAATTAAAAATTGATTGTTTTCCATATTGCATATTAGCAGTTGCTGTTTTATTTGTATTACTCATTTTATCTTTTGATACATTTAAACTTACTGCTTCTTTATCTTTTTTTAATTTTAATATCAAATATACTATTACAAGCACAAATAATATAACAATCATTGCTATTAATAGATATGTTAATAAATTTAATATTTGATCACCACTTGAATTATTCATCTATTTTTTCCTCCTTAGTGTATACATATAATTTATTCTTTTGCATCTTAAATTTTATAGCTCTTTTTATTACTTCATCTATATTTTCTCCTCCAGCTTTTCTTGCTAACTCAAATGCATTGTTATTAGGTATTTTAAATGTTCCAATTGCAAATCCTAATGCTGCCAAAATTAACATTAATACAATTCCAACCATTCCTAATTTAACGAATTTAAGTATAAAATATAACATAAATCCAATTGTAGCTCCAATAGCTGTGTATATCAAAGCTTTAGTAGAAAATATAAATAATATTCTACCTTCTCCTTTTACATTTCTTGGAATGTTATATGTTCCCATTTGAACCCTCCTAATAACAATTAAAATTTCTCTACATATATTATAACAGAAAATTTCGGAAAATGTAATAATTTAGCATAATTTAATATTATTTTAATACTATTGTAATGTGTTTGTAATAATATATTTATTATTATAAAAAGAATCCTATTTTTTTATAAAATTTCATATAATTTTCTAAAATAAAAATTAATTTATAGTCAAAAAAAAATCCTTAGAAACTAAGGATTTTTAATTAATACTTATGCATTTATTATAAAGTTGTAAATTATTCCTGTTAATGCAGATGCTCCAAATACAAATACTGCACCAATTATGTATGGTAATAATGTCTTTTTATATTCTGCTTTTTCTTCTGCACTTCCCATCATATATTTAACACCAAGTACAATTAAAATTATGATAGCAGCACCAGAACCTATAGTAGCAACTAAGTTTATAATATTATTCACCCATTTATCAACCCCTGTTGTATTTATTCCATTAGCATTTCCAGTCCAGTTACTAGGATCTACACCTACAGCAGCAAATACATTTGTGCATATTGTAGCTAACATCATAACTACCATTACTATAGTAAGTATTTTTGTTATTTTCTCTACCTTTCTCATATTTTTCCCTCCTTTATTATTTTTATATTTATATTATAATTCCTCATATTTCTTATGTGGAAATTTTAATAACTTATTTAACTATATTATATATCATTGTTGGTATTACAGATGCTCCAAATACAAATACTGCACCTATTACATATGGTAATAATGTTTTTTTGTAATTTGCTTTTTCTTCTAATGTACCAATCATATATTTTATTCCTAAAGCAATTAACGCAATTATTGATACTCCAGATCCAACAAGAGATATTACATATATTATATCTTCAAATATATTTGATATTCCATTTAATCCTTCTGTATTTTCAGTGGTTAAAGATCCTATGTTAACATCTGTAAAAGCTGCATATGTATTACTAAAATTTATACAAAACATTATAAATAATATTATTAAACTAATTTTTATTATTTTTTCTTTCATAATATCCTCCTTAAATGTTTTGTAATATTTCTACAAGGATTTTCCATATCGCAAAAGCACCAAACACAACTATGCATCCTATTCCATATGGTATTAAAGATTCTTTTACCTGTGCTTGCTCTTCTGCACCACCCATCATAAATTGAATTCCTAATATAACTCCAATAACTATAGCTACTACCATTCCTACTGCTAAAAGAATATTATATATAACATCAGATGCTTGTTTGATTTTTGATTGATTAAATACATTACTTGAATCTGATTCACCTTTATTTACAAAATCTTTGGCTCCTTGAAACACATCATCTAATGTAGTTCCATCACTAGTTGTAGTTCCCTCAGTAGAACCTTTTGCTCCTCCGAATGGTTCCTTGGGGCAAACTTTCAGTAGCATATGTACTATATATAAAAGGACTTAATATTTGACAAAATATTAATATTGTTAATATTGCTAAAACTCTTTTCATAATACTCCTCCTATATTTAGCCTAAAGATGTACCTAAATCATATAAAATAGCTACAATATGTGATATTCCAAAAACCATAACAGCTCCTATTACATAAGGTATCATACTTTTTTTGTATTCAGCTTTTTCTTCTGCACTACCTGTCATATATTTAATACCAATTATAAAAATAGTAATTACTGATATAGCACTTCCCACTATGCTAACTGCGTTTACAATCATATTTCCTAAATTATTTATGACTCCTCCTCCAGACATATCGTCTGGCTTCCAGCTATCAGTGGTAAATCCATAAATATTTAAACAAAAAGATAAACATATTAAGAAAATAGCAATAATTTTAATTGTTTTCATAGATTTATTTTTCTTCATATACCCACCTCTCCATCATATAATATTTATTCACTATACTTATTATAACTCATTTTTTTATATTTTTCAACTTTTTGGCTTTTTTTGTTTAAAAATTATGTGTTTTTCACGTTTAATTACATTATAAATATCAATAAAATATTTAAATGTCAACATTTAAACATTATTTTTTTATTAATTTTTTATTACAAGTATGTGTTAATTGACATAATTTGAAATAAATGATATAATTATTTTTGTATTTTTACATTTGGTGTCCGAGATTAACAGAATAAGGAGGAATGTAAAATGACACCAAAAGTAGCAATTATTATGGGAAGTAAATCTGACCAGGAAAAAATGGAAAAAGTAACATCTATGTTAGAGGATTTAGAAATTCCATACAGCGTTGATATTTATTCAGCTCACAGAACACCTAACCAATTATCTGAGTTGATTAAATACATTAATAAAACAGATGAATATAAGGTTGTAATTGCGGGAGCTGGTATGAGTGCAGCATTACCTGGCGTAATCAAATCACAAACTAACAAGCCTGTAATAGGTCTTCCATTATCAGGAGGAAATAATACAGATGACATGGCTGCAATACTTTCAGTACTTGAAATGCCACCAGGCATCTCAGTAGCATGTGTTGGTCTTAACGCTGGGAAAAATGCAGCTTTATTGGCTGCTGATATTCTTGCAATACAGGATGCTGATGTTGCAAAAAAATTAGCTGATTTTAGAGAAGCTCAAAAGAATGCAGTTTTAAATGCAGAAGTAAGCTTTGAAAAAGAAGCTTTCCGTTGCAGTTAATTAGTTTTATTATCTCAGGCACAAAAGGGGACTATGATATTTATAGTCTCTTTTTTTATCTGAAAATAAAAAACGCTAGATTTATTCTAACGTTTTTTGGCGGAGATGAGAGGGTTCGAACCTCCGCGCCCCTTTCGAGACCTAATTGTTTAGCAAACCTTTACTTTTGACCTATTTTTCCTTGATATATAGGCACTTTTAATTTTTCAATATGTAAAATCCAGTTATTTTCCAGTTATATGGGTATATTCACTATAAAATAATATCTACT
Organism: uncultured Clostridium sp.; assembly: GCA_964608075.1. Lineage (GTDB taxonomy): Bacteria > Bacillota > Clostridia > TANB77 > CAG-508 > CAG-269. The sequence continues at coordinate 25,884 of CAZSMG010000009.1, forward strand.
TTTTTCATAATTATTATACTATTATTTATAAATACAGTCAGTCATCTAATTTCAAAAGGGCAATTATATAACTGCCCCTTTGAATATATTATATATTTACTGCCATAGGAAATACTTTGTACTTTTGTAATTCTTTTGTTCTGTTTTCATTTACCTTGTTTCCAAACTTCCTTATCTGGTCTTTTGAAAATTCTGCATACCAATCTCTTGTTACTTTTATATCTTCATGCCTTAACAAAATACTCATGTATTCCAATGGTACATCGTTTAATAGTCCCATGTAACAGAAACCATGCCTTAAACAATGTGATGTTATTTCTTCCCAATTATCTATTTGTAATTCCTTTGTCACTTGTTTTAATCTGTCATTGGTGTCATTCCTACCTAGTTGTTTATAAGTACTTGTTGTAAACATTGGGTCAGTTTCTTTAAATTCAATTCCTAATTTTTGTGCAAGTTGCTTTTGTACTTGTTTATGCAATAATAATATTTTAAGAAATTCCTCTGGTATAGGTACTGGTGCATATGATGCTTCTGTCTTTAATTCTGTATATCTCCTTTTTCTACCTAAATTCTTAATTTTACCATCCTCATATTCAAATTCTTTTACGGATAAGAAATTTTCATCAAATCTTATGGCACATTCTTTTTCTAAAAGGTCATCCCAACGAAGTCCTCTTATTTCGCTTACCCTACTACCAGTATAAAATTGTGTTAATACATCAATAAACCACTTGTCCAAACAACACTTAACTACTCTATCTTCTTCCTTTGGGTCAATATGTTTCCTTTTCTTTTTCTGTTTACATTTTGGAAATCTAATCACTTCATCTTGTAATGGGTTATCTCTAATTATTCCGTCTTTCTTTGCAAATTTCAACATGTTATATACATGATTTTTTACTTGTGTTACTGTATACTCTGATACCTCTTCATATAATTCTAATAGTTGTTCTTCAATAAAGTTAAATGTTAAATCCTTTACTTTTACTTTATATTCTTTTCCTGCCTTATTTATAACCCCAAGTCTTTTCTTAATATGTTCACATTTTTGCACATAATCCTCAAAAGTGGAACCAACAATTTTATTTCTCTTGACACCTTTTCTTCTATGATTCCATAACCAATAATCCACATAGTCTATAACTGTTATTTCTGGGTCAATGTTACTTTTACTTGTACCTGGTTCATTTATTCCTATTAAAGTGATTTCATTAGTAATCTTATTTATCTTTATATTTATAATGTCATTATCTAATGGTTCTAATGCTTTCAACTGGTACTTGATATGATTTATTTCTTTTTCTGTTTTTCTAGTAAATGATTTAAATATACCATCACCATTTTTCTTTTTAACATCAAGTGTTCCCTCATAGTTCCCATTGTCTAATTTTCTTAATCCTCCGAACCCTTTTGGTTGTCTATCTTTACCACTTTTTACTTTGGTCTTTTCTTCTTTCATTATAACCTACCCCTTACTTAATAAATTTATTACTATTATTTCTAAACCACTCTTCTAATAGGTTCTTATTTATAACTACTCTTCTCTCAAACCTAATACATGGAAAGTCCTTTTGATGTGTTAGTTTGGTCATCAGTTTTACATTTATGCCTAATTCTTCCGCTGCTTGTTTTATATTTAAATAATTTTTATTCATATCTATCACCTTATAAATTAAATTTTTATAAGGTGGAAATCCCTTTGCCTTGAATATAATTACTTATCTACCTATCAATCGGCGGGAATTAAAATATATTACATGAAATTCCTTTGCCCTATTGTATATAGTAAATTTATAAACCGGCGGGGATTATATTATAAAATATTGTATGTTTATTACATGCTACTGTTAGCTTATATGCTAGTTTTAAAGTTTGTCAAGTCCCAGCCTGTCTAACTTTAAAACAATTTACTTTCAGTCCCATGCTTACAATTTTGTTTTAAGGTAAAATTTTCTAATACCTCAACATTCCAATCTTTACCTAGTTCCTCATCAAGTGTTAAGGGGTTTATATTTCTTGTCCTTATCTTCTTGATGTGTTCACTAAATGCGGATTTATATGGATAATTTTCCTTTGTATAGGTATAACCTTTTTCATTTATGCTTTTTAACAAATTACATAACTTATTTCTCATACTGCTACTTAATGTTTCGTCATTCCTAATCATTTCTACTGCTATATCAATTCTATAAAATGGTTCACTAAACGCTATCTGTGAAACATATTTATCAAAATAATAATTGGCAACATACTCATCCAGATAAGTATATAAGTCTTTTGGAATATAATATTTATTCTTTTCTGCGTTCAATTTTCCGTTTTTCACCTTAACTTCTGTTCTTAAGGTATTTCTATAATTATCATATTGACTTCTACTTATTTGTCCATGTTTCAATTGTTGTAACTGTTCCATGTCTTTGTTATATATTTTAACTTGTACTGTCTTATTTGAATGTGATTTATAAGTAACTGTGTATTCATTTTCATTATCTGTTGTATCTATTTTGTAATGTTTACTTTGTATAAATCTTGGTGCAATTGTTAATAATTTTTTGATTAAATAAAATATACCACGATGTCTATACCCATAGTCCCTATTAAATTCAATCCTCATTAAAGGCATGTTAAATTTAAAGTGGTTTAAGATTGTGTATTCAATCCCAAAATAGTTATGCAATACTGCCTTAACTTCTACTATTATTGTATCTGCTAATCTATCTATTACTGCACCATGTTCTAACATGATATTTAAACAATAATGTTCATCTGAATAATAGAAATTATATAAACCACATTTACCATAATAACTTGTAGTTTCTATGGTTCTATATTCACCATTACTTAATTTAATTTGTTTTTTCTCTGGTTTCCTATGCAATTTACTTTTTAACAACTTTATCACATGCACTGCATCGGGCTGAGATAAACATTCAAACAATACAACACCTACTTCTAGTGTATCTGAAATGTCTTCCATTAGTAATACCCTCCTTGTATTCTATTCTTTCTACTACACTTAATCCTAGAATAGTATTATAAAAAAACTAATCTAAGAAAAGACACTTGCTACTGCAATTAGTAATATAAAAAACTATTATAGGAAAAGACACTTGCTGGTCAAGGTGGAATACACCTCTCTTTATTTTGGTAATCTATACTTGGTCTAAACATGATATAGTTGTTCATGACTTTCTCCTTTCTTTTGAAAATCTCCTCATAATATATAACATGTTTAGACCTCATTTCTTGAATGAAATTTTTAATTGTTTTCCTTATAATCCTTGATACTGTAAGAATAAAAAATTTTTTTAAATTATAGTTTACTACAAAACATAACAAAAAAAATAAACAATAGTTACAATTTAATGTTCTATTGTTTATTTACACTTATTTTCAATTTAACATATATGCTTGATATATTTATTATCTACTTTCTAAAAATGTCTTATTTTAAGTCCTAGTGTTTGCTAAATAATACTCTATCTTTCTAATTCGTCTTCCTCAATTTCCCTTTCTTTTTCTCCTATTTCTTTATATCTTTCTAAATTAAATGGGCATACACTGTAATTTGTTCCTAATAGCTTACTATCACTTTCAGATTTTGTATCTATGCTTTCTATTGTTCCTTCTATTTGGTTTAAAGATATTCCTAATGCAACAATAGTGCTTTCAAATCCATTTTCTTCTGCTAATAATCTGTTTACTTCTTTTCCATGCTTTTCACTATTTATTCTTGCATACTCGTCTAAAATGTCTTTTAATTCCATTAAACTTCCTACTGGAATTCTTAACTTTAAACTTCCTCTTTCATCAGAAAATACTGCTTCTAGTGTCTTCTTTTTATCTTCTTCTGATAGTTCTTCATATTGTTCAATTTCTGATGAATTATTTATTAATTCTAATTGTTTAAATCTAACAATATCTCCAATAGGTATTAATTCTCCTTTTTCTCCATAAGATATTACAAAACCACAATCTTGATACCATCTTGTATCCGTATTCTTTGAAAAATAGGTATTTCCCGTTCTTCTCATTCTAACTTCATCTACAACCCTACTTATTTCTCCATATATTCTTGATTTTTCTTCCTGTGATAAATTCTCTTTACCTAATTTTTTTGGTAATTGCATGGCAAATTCTTTTAATTCATTATCATTCATGGTTGAAATCATATCACAAAATCTTTCATAACCTTTTCTTCTTTGTCTTGCCTTTTCTATTCTATCTTTTTCTAACTCTTCATGCCATTTATCTAATTCTTCTTCACTTATCATATTATTATTCCTCCTAACAAAACTACCTTAATTATAACACAAATATTTCCAAAAAGAAAGTACTTATGTTAATTTTGCAAATGCCTTATTATAATTTCATGGTATAAACTGTATTCATGTAACTTATAAAATACCTTAAAATCGAATGTCGGTTGAATAAATTATAAATATAAAGTAAAGATTGTTGTAATATTTTCTAATTTTCTTTATCTTTAATTTTTATACCTTGGTCAAGTGTTTTCGCCATTATGTATCCAAAATAAAACATTTTCTCATTTTCTAATGCTCCCATTTGCA
>CAZSMG010000010.1:0-28317 GCA_964608075.1 uncultured Clostridium sp.
ATTACAGAACAAAATAAATATGTTGTTATATTATTAGATAGTAGAACAAGACTTGCTCTTGCTTATAACTTAGTAGTACCATCTTCAGGTAGAACATTATCTGGTGGTCTAGACCCAAGCGCACTTCATAAACCTAAAAAGTTCTTTGGAGCAGCTAGAAATATTGAAAATGGTGGAAGCTTAACTATCCTTGCAACATCATTAATTGAAACCGGTAGTAGAATGGATGATGTTATTTTTGAAGAATTTAAAGGTACAGGTAATATGGAAGTACATTTAGATAGGAAATTATCTGAAAAACGTATCTTCCCAGCTATAGATATTAATAAATCAGGAACAAGAAGGGAAGACCTATTGTTATCACAAAAAGAATTAGATACAGTATTTTCATTAAGAAAAGCTTTAAATAGTATGCCAGTTGCAGATGTTACAGAACAAATAATAAATCAAATGGTTCAAACTAAAAATAATGAAGAATTCTTAGATAAAATGGAGTTATATTTAGGAAGATTTAAATAAAAGAATATAGAGTAGCTATTTTTTAGTTACTCTGTATTCTTTTATTTAATTGGCTGTCTTATAAGTTTCACATTATTCTTAAAAACTTTATCAATAATGGAAATTTTTGTCAATATTTATATTTGTAAAAATAATATAATAAAAATTAATAAAATTATTGAATAATAATTTGATAAATGATATTATTTGTCTAGGAGGATTATATATGAAAAATTTAATTAGTATAGAAGATTTAACAATTGAAGAAATTGATGAATTAATTGATGTAGCAATAGATATTAAAAACAATCCTGTAAAATATCAAAGCTTATGTAATCATAAAAAATTAGCTACACTTTTTTTTGAGCCTTCAACTAGAACTAGATTATCTTTTGAAGCTGCAATGATGGAACTTGGAGGTAATGTTTTAGGATTTTCTGAATCTGCTTCAAGTAGCGCAGCTAAAGGTGAAAGTGTATCTGATACAATAAAAGTAGTTAGTTGTTATGCAGATATAATTGCTATGAGACATCCAAAAGAAGGAGCACCATTAGTAGCATCATGGAAAAGTGATGTTCCAATAATAAATGCAGGAGATGGAGGACACAATCATCCAACACAAACATTAACGGACTTATTAACTATAAAAATAGAGAAAAAAAGATTAGATAATTTAACAATAGGATTATGTGGGGATTTAAAATTTGGAAGAACTGTACATTCTCTAATTCTTGCTATGAGTAGATATAAAAATATTAAATTTGTGATGATATCTCCAAAAGAATTAAAAATACCTGAGTATTTGAAAAATGGAATATTAAAAAATATGGAATATAGAGAAATAGATGATTTAGAAAAAGTTATTCCTGATTTAGATATTTTATATATGACAAGAGTTCAAAAAGAAAGATTTTTTAATGAAGATGATTATATTAGATTAAAAGATAGTTATATATTAACACCAGAAAAATTAGAAAGTGCAAAAGAAGATTTATCAATTTTACATCCACTACCTAGAGTTAATGAAATTAGTACAGAAATAGATTTAGATGAGAAAAGAGCATGTTATTTTAGACAAGCTAAAAATGGAAAATATATAAGAATGGCTTTAATATTAAAATTATTAAATATACAAGGGGGAAATAATAGTGGAAATTAATTCTATTTGTAATGGATATGTATTAGATCATATTCAAGCTGGAAAAGCTATGGAAATATATAATTATCTAAAACTTGATAAAGTTGATTGTCAAGTTGCTATGATACAAAATGCTGATAGCAAGAAAATGGGTAAAAAAGATATTTTGAAAATAGCTCAAAGAATAGATTTAAATTTAAATATATTAGGTTATATAGATCCTAATATAACTATAAATGTAATAGAAAATGATAAAAAAGTAGATAAATTTAAAATTCAAATACCAGAAACTTTAGACAATGTTATTTTTTGTAAAAATCCTAGATGCATAACTTCAGTGGAGCAGGAATTGCATCATATATTTAAATTAACAGATAAAGAAAATAAAATTTATAGATGTATATATTGTGATTCAAAAAATAGTATATAAAATTTATAATAAAAGTAATATTGAAAAATTTTCGACAAAAAACATATAATATTACAACAAAATAAGTGACAAATTTAAAATGTTGTGATATAATATTCAAAATTTATCAAATATTAAATTAATAATATAACTAGATAGGGGATAAAGATATATAAATAATAAAAATTTTAGTATTTTTTATTAGTATTGTTTTAATATAATATATAAATTTTCATAGTACAGACTTTTCTAGAATAATAAATTGTTTATTAGGCAATCAAATTATTGCTTTAATAATATAGATTATAAAGAAAAGGAGTGGTTAGTATGGGCAAAACTTTAGTTACTTATTTTTCAGCAACAGGCGCTACTAGAAGACTGGCAGAAAAAATTGCAGATACATTACAAACAGATATTTTTGAGATTGAGCCAGTAGAAAAATATACTGATGAAGATTTAAAATGGCCAAGTAGAAATAATAGGTCTTATATTGAGATGAAAAACAAAAGATATAGACCTCGTGTTTTAAACAAATTAAAAAATGCCGATGAATATGATAAAATATTTTTAGGTTTTCCAGTTTGGTATTACACAGCTCCTACAATTATAAATACTTTTATTGAGGAAAATAATTTAATGGGAAAAGATGTATATGTCTTTATTACAAGTGGTGTAAATAGCGTTGATAAGAGTCTCAGGGATTTAAAAAAATCGTATCCTAATATTAGTTTTGTTAGTGGAAAAAGATTTAATGGAGCGTTTTTTCAACGAGAAGTTTTTGATTGGATAAATGAATCTGCATAATAATAAGGTAGAGATTTCTAATGAAATTTCTACCTTATTTGTAACTAGTTAACTATTCTTTTGTGAATATACTTGATCTGTACATATATTTTTTATTTTTCCTTCCAATTGTTCATAATTACAATTATATGATGAGTTTATTCTAATAAAATTTATTTCTAATTGTTTAAATAACTCATTTATAAAATTATCTCTTTCAATTCTACTTTTATATTTATGAGTATAATCATCTAATTCTATACATAATCTTATTCTTGTTGTTTCTTCATCAACAACAACGAAATCTATTGTTTTTGATTTTATTTTATTAAAATATCTTATATAATCTTTTGACTTTTTATCTAAATTTACTTCTACTAATTCATATAAGGCTACTTGTGTTAATAATATAAGATTATATTTTTTACATATTTTTAATAGTTCTGAATAAAATTTTCCTTCACTTTTAGTAGTTATATATCTTTTTTTCTTATAGTACTTTTTAAAATCTATTATTTCAGTATTACTTTTTTTATGTTTGATTCTTGTATATTTGGTGCTAATATTTTTTCTATAATAATTGCTAATATAATTAGAATTATCGCTATAATTAATCCCAACATAAAATTCATCTCCCAACTTAATTTTATTGTATAATTTTATCATATGATGTTATTTCTTTTTGTCGTTTTTTGTCATATAAATAATAAATTATGAAATATAATAATATATGGGAGGAAATGCTTTACCTTACACTTTAAATGTATATAACAATATTCATTATAAAATATTTTATTAGGAGTATGAAGGGGGGAGAATATATCATTTTAAATATAATTTATAGGTATATAGAATCTGTTATAGCTATTTGTAGTTAAACAAATAAACTTTATATTTAATAACAATTTTAAAGAAAAAAACAATTAAGAATAGTTTAACATTTTACATGAAAATCAAAATAAAACAGGTAATATAAAATTAGAAAGTGAAGTTTATAAAGATAGATTTGTCTAAAGAGGCAATACTTAATATAGATAATAAACATTGCACAAAATGAAACTTTTGTGTAAATAAGAATAAGAGAAAAAATATAGATACCTCATCTAAGTATCCCCTTACGAATTCAGCTATTCCGTTAATATAGCTACTTTTAAGCCATATAACTTATCATCTTTTTTATAAAAACTCTTTATTTTTGATCCTAGTCGTTCATTATTATTATTCATATTATATAAATCATACCATTTTTATAATATGGCTTTATTTAAAAAATTCTTATAATATATTTCCTAATTATTATTCTTTATATCAGATTATATATTTTATACATATAACTGCTTGGTTTTATAAAAAAATGTCTTAAATTTGATTTTGACGCTTCATCTCAAAATAGCCTTATATTTTAGACAACAAACTATATGCCTAATTTTTAAAAACGGCTTAAAATTTATTCTCATGCGTCGTTTTTTTGACATTTTTTGAGCTAAACATCAGTTACTGCAATTATTATAGGATTTCTAAAAAATACATATTATAATGATAATTTTATATAATAATGTAAGTTTTATTATAATAATGAAATTATATTATGAAGATTTATTAATCAATTAGAATCATATTATAGATGCAGATGATTAGTTTTGTTACTTTAATATTAAAATTCCTTAAAAACGATTTTCAGTACAATAGATATGTAAAAATATTAGTTAATAATAAATTTAATTATAAAAAAATTACAATTAACAAATGTTCGGTTTTTAAATTTTTAATGTTTGGTTTAATAAAATTTAAACTTTGTACAAAAAAATTTTATAATTTACATTTTTAAATTTATTAATATTTAATTTAATAAATAATAAATTTTTATAATTTGAATTTTAATTTCTTTAAATTTTTATTCTAAATTTTATCTTGATTTTATTTTTAATATTTTAAATTTTAAAAAATATATGTTGTTTTGAAAAGCACTACTCCTCCCTACTCTACTGATAATTCATTAATTTGAGAGTTATAAAAAAGCAATATTTTAGATAATATTGCTTTTTTATAACTTCGATTATTAATAAGTACTTCTTCTTTCTTGATTTAATGTTTCATCACTGTTCGTCGTTAAATATTTCAAAAATATTCCTTGAACAATAGCAGTACCTCTTTTAAGGTATACATCTTCATTACCTTCATTTTGTATTCTTATCCAAATATGTCCTTCATTATCTTGATTGTTATAATAATCAGAATCAATTACTCCAACTTGATTACAAAGCCTGATATTATATTTAAATCCCATACTACTTCTAACTACCAAAAGTAAGACTTCATCTTTTTCAAAAAAGCTTTTTAGCCCCGTAGGAAGCTTTACTATTTCCCCACTTTTTAATATTATATCATTTAATAAATATATATCATAACCAGCAGTTGACTTGGAATCTCTTTGTGGTATTTTTACACTTTCATATAATTCTATATTATCTTCAACATCATTTTTAAATTGTTCAAAAGTTATCTTTAAAAAATCTCTCATTTAAATATTATCCTTTCTTTATTATTTATATACCTAGTTTTCAGATAGATTTTTATATAATTTCTCTCTACCGATTATATAAATCATGCCATTTTTTATAATATTGTTTTATTTTAAAAAAAATTTATAATATTTCCTAATTATTATATCTTTTATTTTGGTAAATGTCCATTAATTCTTTATTTATATAGCTATTTCCTTATTATTTTTTAGATACTTTATTAACTTAAACTTTTTTTCACGTTTTTAATACATGTTTTAGTGGAAACTTTCACGTTTTTGATATATTTTTTTTTACATATTTTCACATTTTATATTTTAAAATTTAGATAAAAGAGGACTATTGTTAAAGTTTTGTACAAAAAGAAATAGGAGCAATATATAAAATAGCCAAATATTACACCTATACTCTTACATATATCAAGTATCTAGCTATTTTTCAACTACTAATATTCACTTATAGCACTTTATTTCTTTAGTATAATTCTTGTATTACTTATATATTATTATTCTTATTACCTTTTAAAATCAATTTCTAGCTATTTTAATTATTTATCTATATAATTTGTTTATCACAAAATTTTTATCATTATTTCCGATTTATATATTATGATTTTTCAAAAATTGCTGAAATGCTTGAAACTCTAAAATAGTCTGTATTTTCAAATAGCAAATTATGTTTTTAATAATAATCTCATCTTCTTGTCTAATAAAAATAATTATATTATCAATAACTAATAGTATTCCAGTTATTGTTTTATTCGATATTATAAGATTTCCTCCAGTAAATTATTATAACTATTATTTTAATAGTTGTAATATTAATTATTTTCTTTGTTCCTTCTCTTTTTCTAGGTTTTAACATACTTTGATATTTGGGAATCCATATTTATCAATAGAACTGATACTACTATATATTTTAAAGTTGCATAAGCTATCATATTATGTTATAATTCAGTTAGATGTAACAGAGACAATTTACAAAAAAAATATACAGATATAAGTAATACAAAAATTCTAAATGTAGTAGTTGAACAACCTGCCAAAAATGGTGTATCGTTCAACTAAATTTTGTTAGAAGGAGACATTTCTATGAAAAAGAAAGTACGCATTAGCATTTGTGTTTTGCTGGCAATTGTTCTTTTGATACCTATTCCTATGCATTTGAAAGATGGTGGCACGATTACGTATAATGCTGTCTTATATCAAGTGGAGAATGTACATACATTAAATTCAAACATCACTTCCGAACCTGAGAATGTGTATCTTGAGGGTATAATTGTGAGAATCCTTGGTATTGAAGTTTATAATAATGTTGAGTGATTGATCATGGACTTTGTATCGTCAGAGATTTAAGAAAGGGGGCAGAAAATATTGAAAGACAAAAATTTGATATCAAAAATTTTATTAAACTATTCAATTTTACTTGTTTGTGTTGTTGGGTTTTCAACTGGTATCTACGTCTTGATATTACCTATAATTCAGATATGCATATCCATATTTAATTATAATAATAGCAAAAAATGGCAAACTCTTCTTATGCTGGAGGTTCATTTATGGATTTCTACGGTTCTTGGGCTTTTTTTGGGTAAGTATTTATTTCTCAAATATATTTCAAATGATGAGGCAAGTGTTTTTATTCTTGAAGGAATAGTGAGAATTGGAGCCATTTGGGTTTTCATTATGGGAATCATAACGACATTGAGTAAGTACATTTCAATAAAGTTAAATGCCAGAAATCAAAAAATAAATCAATCCAAAAATGAACATACATAATTACATTTCTTTAAAACTTGGTGCTTCATAAAGTTTTGCAAATGAAAATGTAATACTCTCTGCAACTTTGTCTTCAGTACTATTAAATTAAGAAGTAATACATATTTTTAAAATATGTATTACTTCTTAATTTAATATATATCTTTATTTTACACGTACTTTTAGAACTTTTCCCCAGTCACCATATATATTTTTGCCATTAATGTCTTGATTTAATTCTCTAGTACGAATATAGTAAGTCTTTTTGCTAGTCAATTTAGAAATTCTATAATAATTGTTTTGTGAATCACTCCCTACCCAATTATAAAAATTCTTAACTTTGGCTTTTTTGCTATTAAAAGATTTATCTTCGCATATTTGTATTTGTATATTTTTATAAGTATTTTTTTCTAATTTATATTTAACTTTAATATTTCCTTTTGAAGGACTACTAACTGAATATTTATTAATCTTTTCTGGTTTTGTACAATTCCAATAATAAACTCTTTCGCTAATATAATTTTTATTTCCTATTTTTTTATATGATGCTATTTCTAAATCAATATATGGCATATCTTTTGAAGGCATTTTAATTTTTGCTGATGTTGATTTTGTTGTAGCATATAATTCATATTTATTTTTCTTAGTATTATATCTATAAATTTTATATCCTGTAGCATTTTTTACTTTTTTCCAGCTAACATTTATAGAAGATGTATCTCTATTTTCTAATTTTATTTTTGATACTTTTCCTGGTGTGATTTTATAAGTTGTTTTAATAGTACCTTTTAAATTTCCAATTAATTTAAGAGTTACATTTGCTGTACCAAACTTTTTATTATTTGATACTTTAATAATTTTATAATCAACGTCTTTTTTTAATGGTATAGCTGTTGCTAAAGATGAAGCCTTAAAATATATAGTTTTAGGTTTAGTTGCTTTTCCTGTATAAGTAACATTTTCTATTAATAAATTTGACTTTTTGGCTTGTTTTTTTGTGATTTTAAAAGATTTGTTAATTACACCTTCATATTTATTTTTAAAAGTAATTTTTAAATTATATTTACCAACATCACAAGGAGATGAAACTTTTTTACCTCCTTTTTCATATGTAATTGTATAATTATCTGAGCTAATTCCATATCCCTCACTATCTTTTACTATTACAATAGGATATTGACTAAATCCATTATATGTAAAAGAAGTTTTATTTAAAGATACAGAACCAATCTTGTTCCAAGATGTAGTACGAAAATTTGAACCACAAATATTGCATGTTTCTTCTTTTCTTCCATCATTTTTTTCTGTTCCCTTAATGTACTTTGTAATAGTTACTGATGGATGATTACAAGATTTAACAAGTTTACCATTTTCATAAAAGTCAGTTGCATATACTGATGTGTTTACAGCTATTATTCCTAAAAATAAAGCTAAGACTAAAGATAAATTTAAAATTAATTTTTTCATTTTTTATTTCCCCCTTTAATAAAATTATTATACTATTAAAGGTGTATAAAAACAATAAAATTAAAGAATAAAATTTAAATAAAAATTTAATTTTATTCTTTAAAAATTTAATATGGTTTAAAATCAAAGTCAAATCCTGTATATTTAGAATGTTTAATGTTAAAATACTCTTCAATATCATTTTGGGCTTGCTTTGAAATTTCATTTATTCTGCATACTTGTCCATTATATTTAGTTAAAGGAATAATATATCTTCTTTTACCTTTAACACTTATACAATACTTATTATTAACTGGTGTGTCACTTCCATAAACTGATGTTGCATTTTGAAATTTAATAAAGTTTTCTTTTATATAATCATCTTCACAATTTAAAATTCTTTCTATAACTTCTTTTTCTGATAAATTATATAAATCATCTATAGTTAAATATCCTTTAACATTCATAGATTTTACAATATCTGCTAAAAATTGCATAACTATTATATCTTCATCACTTATCCATTGTGGCCATAATTTTGAAATAATATGAATATATTTTTCACATACTTTAGAATCTTCAAAGCCTAATTCTTCTATACCTTCTTCATTTTCTAAGATGCAAATATTATTATATATTTCTTTTATTGTCTCTAATTCCCATACTCTATAAAAAACTAAACCATTAGAAAATGTATATTCAAATCTATCTGCACTTAACTTAGGTGTGTCATTATCTGCGATTGGATAAATTTTATAATTAGATACTTCTTCTATTTTTATGCTATCTCTATTTAACAATTTCATTATTTCTTTTGAATTTTTTATTATTTGTTCTGTTCTTTCTTCAGTTGATTCTTGATGTTCATAATCTCCATTCATAAAATCTATAGAATGTTTAAATGTTGGAGTTGCTATATCATGAAATAGTCCTGCTAATGTTTGTTTTTTATTATGAGTAAAATGCCATATAATTAAGGCTACCCCTACACTATGATCTAAATTAGAATAGTAATATCTTAAATTAAATACTTTAGAATAATCAGTACCACAGTTCATACTTGTCCCATCTATTCTTTGCATTTCAGGTGTATCTATATATTCTAATAACCATTCTGGAAATTCAGGCGATAATATTTTAAAATATTCTTTTACTTCTTGGTTTAAATTTTCTAAATATTTACTCATTTAAATTCTCCTATAAACTATAATATATATTTAATAAATTTTCTTGCTAATCTTTTAAATATCTTAATAATTCTGAATATAATTCATTTCTTATAATAACTTGATCATTTTTTATCATTTCTTTTACTTCATTAACATTGCACATTTTTACTTGACTAACTTCTTCTTTTTGCATCTTTATTTTATTCATATCAATATTTTTTATTTTTACTAAATAACAATCATAAAATTGGTTATCTAAATAGTTTTCTAATATTTTTTTATTTTTATATGTTAATAAATAATTCAAATCATCTTCTTTAACTTCTATCCCAACTTCTTCTAATAATTCTCTAATTGCAGCATCCTTTGATGTTTGTCCAGCTTGAATATGTCCCGCAGAAGTGACATCCCATTTAAATGGATTTGTTTCAACTGTTTTAGCTCTTTGTTGCATTAATATATGTCCGTTTTCATCTATTACAGCTACTACAACTATTCTATGCCATAATCCTTTACTATGTACTTGATTTCTTGTTGCAACTTTTCCTGTTTTTATTCCATTTTCATCTAACACATCTATTAATTCTTCCATCATATTTCCTCCATCTTTTTCTGAAATAATCTCATAAGTATATTTAGCAATTTATTTAATAATATTTCCTAGTTTAATACCTCTCTCATAACTTTTTTTATAAAAATCATCTAATGATATATTTAGATAGTCATACCTATAACAAGTTTCTAATGTAATAGGACTTTTATAATTACATTCATTTAATTTATACATAACATAATTCCAATCTATTGTTCCATCATATGGTAACAAGTGTAAATCATCAGACTTATCGTTGTCATGTAAATGTACTGCAAAAATCCTATCTTTAAAAAATTCAAAATTAAATTCATCATTAAAGTGAACATGGTAATGTCCTGCATCAAAGCAAATTCCTACATTGTCATCTTTTATATTTTCTAAAACATATTCCAAATAACCTTTTACTTTTGTATTCTCAAAAGCAACTTTTACATTTAGTTTCTTTGCATATTCTACGATCTTTTTTATTCTATTTAACCCTATTTCTCCATACATTGGAGCTACTTTCTTACTTGTTAAATGCATTACTACCATTGGTATTGCGTTTTCATAGCAATTTTTAATATCTGTCTTATATCTTTCTACTAAATTATCTCCATCTATACCATCTTCCCAAATTGAATTTATATTTTGATATCCTAAATGAGCAAAAATAATGTTAAACCCTAATTGTTTGCATAATTTAACTTGTTCTTCTTGACTACATTTCCAATCCTCATCATACCATTGAACAAATACATTTTCAAATCCTGCATTATGTATAGAATTTATTGTTTCAATAATGCTAACTTTTTTATTCTCATTTTGAATTGCAATAGCAAGTTCTTTCATTAAATCACTCCCTATTTTAATATGGTACAATGTTATCACAAGTTTACATTTTTTACAATAATAAGCACACTTTAATTTTATTAAAAATTAAATTAAAATGTGCTATCTTAAAGGATAATAATATTATTTTTCTTGTTCAGTTGATTTCTTTTGCATTGTACTTATTACTTTCCAATTTTTCTGTATATATACTTCATCTAATAAGTTTGGTATATCTTTATATTTTCTAGTTAAACTTTTGTATTTTTCTTCATCAATAATTTGAGTATCTTGTATTAATTGCATAAATTCTACATCATTAAGTGTTGATATGTATTGAGCACTAATCATCATTGCCATTTGTTCTTTAATACTTAAATAGTTTGGACTATGTTTACCACTTGTAATATTTATCATAACTTTTTGAATTTCTTCCTCTAAATCCTTATCTGAATATCCAATTAAATTCCCACTTTGTAGTTGTGTTTGATAATAGTTCATATATGATTTTATTCTAGCATTTTTTTTATTATAACTTAATCCTAGTTCTTCTTTATCTTCATAAGATTCTCTTGATTGAACACAATGTCTAGCTAGCTCTAATTCTCGCTTTATAGATTGTTTAGCTCCTTCTTCTACAATTTGTCTTGTAAATTTATAATCATCTCTATTCATATTGCAAAGATATTGAACAAAATTTTTATATGGTGTATTTTGATATTGCTCTAGTTCTTGGTTTATATGGATATTTTCATTTGCAGTTGGTAATTTATCTAACAATTCATTTTGTAAAATGATATCTTTCATTTGATTCATAAGACTTCTTACTGCTACTGGATAAGTCTCTTGATCTTCTCGTAAAATGACATTATCTACAGCTTTTTGATTGTTTAGATTAATTAATTTACCCATTAATAACATTACTTCTTTTGACATTTTAATATTATGTTTTGTACTATTTTGTACTACATCTTTAATAAAAATTTCTTTTAATCTTTCTGCAATTCTTGTATAATCTCTTTTTACATTAGCTTTTTGAATATCTATTTGTGTAATTCCAAGTTCTAATAAAATCTCTTGATAATCTTCATCAAGGTAATCTATTATTTCTTCTTGTTTTCCTTGTTTTCTTCTTATCATTCTCTCCTGTAATCCATCTATCATATCAAGCGGTGTATATGCAATTTTATCAGCAAGTCTCATTAAACAACCCTCCGAAGTTGCAGGCATAATTTTACGATCATAACCTGGAATAGAATAACATCTAATCATCTCTTGATAAAAATCTTCTTGTGTTTTTAAATATTGTGGTATAAATTCCTTTTCTGGTGTTTCTCCGTTATGAGCATTAATTGCATCCATAATTAACCATAGATTATCTCTTACCTTTTGTAATTGTTTTTCTGTCACTTTAGGATTATGTATTTTTATTTTTTCTATAATTTCATCATATACTTGATGAGTATATATTAATTCTCTTGCTCCTAAAGTATTATGACAAAAACAACCCATTCCATAATCCTCTAATATATTTGATATCCACCATTCTCCACTATGTCCAAAAAAAGTATGTCCAATATCGTGATGTTTACCCATGATTTTAACAATATCTTCATCTAATCCTAAACCTTTAGCCATTTGTGCAACTACTTTTTCTAGATCTTCTGCATGTATCTTTCTATTTGTAGTTTCTTGGCAAGATTTTCTTGGTCCTTTTACCATCATAGTTTCATTACAACTCTTTTTATCATATTTCGTTAAAACCATATCTATTTCATTTGCATATTTTTTTAATCTTTTTATTGCAATTGTCTTTTGTAAACAATGTGTCTTACTTTTCCATGTTCCTGTTAAAGTCGTCATTTTTTGCATAATATTAGTTTTTGACATATAATTCTCCTCATAAAAAAATATGTTTCTATTATATCATATTTATGTTAATTTGTAAACATTTTTATCTCTTGTTTTTTTTATATATTTATTATATAATAATCATAATTTTAGGAGGGAAAAATAATATGTTAAATAAAATTTTTATTTCTCATGGTGACATTATTCTAGATAAAGTATATGATTGTAATTTAAAATTAATAAAACAGGATGGTGGAGGAAGTAATTGGAATAGTTTATATAATCTTTCTTACATGGGTGAAAAATGTTATGCTATTGGAACATGTGGAAAAGACAACGAAGGAAAAATAGCTCTTGACTCATTAAAAAACTATGGTGTTAATGTAGATTTAGTTCGTTTAGATGATATAAAAACAGATATTATGAACATAATCATTCCAGATGCTAATCTTGGTGATGATACAATTATTCATACTTGGTATTCTCCAATTACTAATAAACGTACTCTTGAATTTAGAGATAATTTACCAATAAACTTGCCTAATGAAATTATATCTGAAGAAATTTATGTTTTACTTGATAAATTCGAACTAATAAATTTATCCTTTTTAGAAAATATACCTAAGAAAAAAGTATGTTTAGATATAGGACATGTTCGTTTTATAGAACATTTTTCAAAACAATATTTAACAAAATTCTTTAAGAATGCTAATCTAGTTCAAGTAAATAAAAATGTTCTTCCTTTATTATTAGAAAGATTACAATTAAAAAATGAACTAGAATTATTTAAATTATTAAATTTAGATATTTTAGTAATTACACAAGGAAAAAATGGTGCTACTTTTGTTTATAATGAAAATAATGCTTTAGTAAAAGTAGATAAATCACCTGAAATGATTGCAGAAGTCGTAGATTCTTCTGGTGCAGGAGACGCCTTCTTTGCAACATTAGTAAGAAACTATGCATATCAAACAAAAATTGATGATAATTTTATAACTAATACTTTCTTGCAAGCAAATAGAGCTTCTCGAGAAGTTATTTCACAACTAGGAAGTAGAAGAAAATAAGTTGTTTTTGATATCTTTATAAATATTATACAAATTTATATAAATTTAAGGAGGAAAAAATGAAAAATTTTGATGTAGCAATTATTATGGGTAGTGATTCTGATTTAAATATTATGCAAGATTGTGCTAAATTTTTAGATACTATGGATATTTCTTATGAAATTAAGATTTTATCTGTTCACAGGACACCAGAAAAAGCTATGGAATATGCACAAAAATTAAAAGAAAATGAAGTAAAAGTAATTATTGCAGGTGCTGGAGGAGCAGCTCATTTACCAGGTGTGTTTGCTGCAATGGTGCCAACTGTTCCAGTTATTGGAATTCCAATTCATACTAAAACTTTATCTGGAGTTGATTCTTTATATTCAATTGTACAAATGCCTTCTGGCATTCCTGTAGCAACAGTTGCTATTAACGGAGCAAAAAATGCTGGAATTTTAGCTGCTTCTATGCTTGCAATTGATAATCAAACAATTCGTGAAAAACTTTTATCTTTTAAAGACTCTTTAAAAGATGCTGTAACAAAAAAAGATGAAAATTTACAATCATTAGGATATAGTAATTATTTAAAACAAATGTAATAAAATTGCCTTTGGCAAAGAAAAGAGGATTTATATGAAAAAAATTAGTAGTGGTAAAGTTCGTGAAATTTATGAAGTAGCAGAAGATAAATTATTGTTAGTTGTATCTGATAGAATTTCTGCTTTTGATTATATTTTACCAACAATGATTCCTAATAAAGGAAAAATATTAAATAAATTATCAGAATTCTGGTTTGATTATTTAAAAGATGTTATTCCAAATCATCTTATATCTACAGATATTAAAGATTTTCCAAGTGAATTTCAAACTCCTGAATTTGAAGGAAGAAGCATGTTAGTTAAAAAATTAAAAATGCTTCCAGTTGAATGTATTGTAAGAGGATATATTACTGGGTCTGGATGGAAGAGCTATCAAGAAAATGGTACTATTTGTGGAATTAAACTTCCAGATGGTTTACAAGAATCTGAAAAATTAAAGTATCCTATTTTTACACCAAGCACAAAAGCTGATATTGGTGATCATGATGAAAATATTTCATATGAGAAAGTTTGTGAAATACTTGGAGAAAACCTTGCTAAAAAAGTTCGTGATAAAACAATCGAAATTTATTCTAAGTGTGCTGAATATGCTGCTCAACATGGTGTAATTATAGCTGATACAAAATTTGAATTTGGTTTAGATGAAGATAATAATCTTGTTCTTGGTGATGAAGTACTAACGCCAGATTCTAGTCGTTTTTGGCCTGCTTCTGAATATTTAATTGGTAAAACACAAAAAAGTTTTGATAAACAATATCTTCGCGATTGGATTAAATCTTCTAATTATAATCCAGAAGAAAATTTACCAATACCAAAAGAAGTTATTGATACAACTGTTTTTAAATATATAGAAGCTTATGAATTAATTACAGGAAAAAAATTCAAAGAATAATATTACTAATTAAATACTAAGCAAACGTATAATATTTAAATTTAGTCTTAACACTAATAATAAAACAGAAAGTAAAAATTTACTTTCTGTTTTATTTACTTTTAATTCTAAAATTTATATTATAATTTAAAATATTCTACACCAGATTCAAATATTTTTTGGTCTTTATTTCCTGGTATATTTGTTAAAATATCATTTCTATAGCTTCTTTCTGAATGTCCCATTTTTCCTAGAATTCTACCATCAGGACTTGTAATACCTTCTACCGCATAAGTTGAACCATTTGGATTATATTTAATATCGTAAGTAGGATTTCCTTCTAAATCAACATATTGAGTTGCAACTTGCCCATTTTCGATTAATTTTTTCATCATTTCTTCTGAAGCAACAAATTTTCCTTCTCCGTGAGAAATTGGAATCATAAACTCATCTCCAAGATTTACTTTATTAAACCATGGTGATAGTTTTGATACTACTTTTGTATTAACAATTTTAGATTGATGCCTTCCTATATCATTAAAAGTTAATGTTGGCATAGTATCATCCATATCCATAATTTTCCCATATGGTAATAATCCTAATTTAATTAATGCTTGAAATCCATTGCAAATTCCTAAAATTAATCCATCTTGATCATTTAAATGTTTATCAATTGCGTCCATTAATTTTGGATTACGTAAAACTGCAGCAATAAATTTTCCAGATCCATCTGGTTCATCTCCTGCACTAAATCCTCCTGATAGCATAATGATTTGTGCCTTATCAATTTCTTTTTCAAATATATTTATTGATTCTGCAATATTTTCTGGCTTTAAATTACGAAATACTACTGTATTAACAATTGCTCCTGCATCCTCAAAAGATTTTATTAAGTCATATTCACAATTTGTTCCTGGAAATACTGGAATAAATACTCTTGGTTTAGCAAACTTTTGATTTGATATTATGATACTTTTTTTATCATAACTAATTAATGGTATATTATCTTTCTTTTGTTTTGTTTTAGTAGGAAATACTTTTTCTAATGGTTCTTCCCAAAGTTTAATCAATTCTTCTAGTGATATACTTTCTTTTTCTGAAATTTTGATTTCTGGTTCTGATATAGTATATCCCAATTCTTCTAACTTTGATTGATTTACATTTTGTTCTACCTCTATAATAAAGCTTCCATACATTGGTATAAATAATTTTTCATTTTTAGTAAATTTAAATCCAATTTTATTTCCAATAGAACATTTTGTAATTACATCTGAAATACCTCCATGTTTAATAGTTGCACAAGATAATACTTTTCCATCTTTGATTAATTGTTGTAAAATTTCATAATTTTCTTTTAAATCTTTAAAATTAGGAAGTGAATTTTCATCAATTTTGGTTTTTAATAACATAACTTTCGAATTTATTTTTTTAAATTCATTAGAAATTACATTATTTACAGGAACTGTTCCTACACAAAATGATGTTAAAGTTGGTGGAACATCTAGTTCATTATAAGAACCAGACATACTATCTTTTCCTCCAATAGCTGCAATTCCTAACTCTTCTTGTGCCACATATGCACCTAATAATGCTGCAAATGGTTTTCCCCATTTTGTTGGATCATTTTTTAATCTTTCAAAATATTCTTGGAAAGTCAACCATGCTTTTTTATAGTCTCCTCCCATTGCTACATATTTGCTAACGGACTCAATTACAGCATAAACTGCTCCATGAAATGGACTCCAACTTGATAAATATGGATTATATCCATAAGTCATAATAGTTCCAGTATCACTATATCCTTTTAATGTTGGAATTCTTGCTGCCATTCCTTCTGCTGGTGTTAATTGATATTTTCCTCCAAAAGGCATTGTAATTGTTCCTGCTCCTATGCTTGAATCAAATCTTTCTACTAATCCTTTTTGTGAACAACAATTTAAATCTTGAATATTATTTTTCCAAGCTTCTGCAATATCACTTACATATTTTTCTTTAAAATAATTTTTTGATTCATCTGGCTTATTAATAGAAATATTTGCTTTTTTTACATCTCCATTTGTATTTAAAAACTCACGACTTATATCTACTATTAATTTTCCTCTCCAATATATTTTTACTCTTGGTTCTTCTACTACATCTGCTACTACACTTGTTTCTATATTTTCTAAACTAGCTAATTGTTCAAATTTTTCTATATTTTCTTTTGCAACTACCACTGCCATTCTTTCTTGTGACTCTGATATTGCAAGTTCTGTACCATCTAATCCTTCATACTTTTTCGGAACTTTATCTAAATTTATTACTAATCCATCTGCTAATTCTCCTACAGCTACTGATACTCCACCTGCTCCAAAATCATTACATCTTTTAATTAATTTTGTTACCTCTTCATTTCTAAACAACCTTTGTATTTTTCTCTCTTCTGGAGCATTTCCCTTTTGAACTTCCGCACCACAAGTAGTTAATGAATTACTTGTATGTGCTTTTGATGAGCCTGTTGCTCCTCCACAACCATCTCTTCCTGTTCTTCCACCAAGTAATATTACTTTATCTCCTGGTTCTGGTCTTACTCTTATTACATTTTTAGCTGGTGCCGCTCCTACTAGAGCCCCTATTTCTAATCTTTTTGCTACATATCCAGGATGATATATTTCTGTTACTTGTCCTGTTGCAAGCCCTATTTGATTACCATAAGAAGAATATCCACGTGCTGCTTCATTTGTTAATTTTCTTTGTGGCAATTTATTAGGTAGAGTTTCATCTATTGTTTGTCTTGGATCACCACATCCTGTAACACGCATTGCTTGGTATACATATACACGACCTGATAATGGATCACGAATAGCTCCACCTAAACAAGTAGCTGCTCCACCAAATGGTTCTATTTCAGTTGGATGATTATGTGTTTCATTTTTAAACATTATAAGATATTCTTCTGGTTCTCCGTCTACTAATATATCTGCTTTTATACTACATGCATTTATTTCTTCTGACTCATCTAAATCTTTTAATAATCCCTTTTTCTTTAATTCTTTTACAGCTATGGTTGCAACATCCATTAAGCATATATCTTTTTTTCTATCCTCATATACAAATTTTCTAGATTCTATGTATCTTTCATATATTTCTTTTAATAGATCCCATTTTATATCTATTACTTCCAATTTTGTAAGAAAAGTAGTATGACGACAATGATCTGACCAATAAGTATCTATCATTTTCATTTCTGTCATTGTAGGATTTCTTTTTTCTTCATCTCTAAAATATTTTTGGCAAAATTTTAAGTCTTGTAAGTCCATTGCAAATCCGTATTTGTCATAAAATTTTTGAAAGTCTTCATCTGTCATATCAATAAATCCTTCTATAACTTGTACATCTTTTGGCTGTTCTATTTTATCTTCTAATGTTTCTGATTTTTCTAAGTTTGCTTCTCTTGAATCAACTGAATTTATTAAATATTTTTTTATATCTTCTAGTTGCTGATCAGTTATTTTCCCTTTTAATATATATACTTTTGCTGATTTTGCAATTGGACGTTCTTTACCGCTTATTATTTGTAAACATTCTGCAAGGGAGTTAGCTCTTTGATCAAATTGTCCTGGTAAAAACTCTACTGCAAATACTTTATTTTCTCCAAAACTATATTCTTCATCAAAGTATTCATCTACTTGAGGTTCAGAAAATACAATATTTTTTGCTTTTTGGTATGTATTTTCATCAATACCAGATACATCATATCTGTTTAATATGACTACATCTTCTAGTTCTTTTATTTGTAAGTTTTCTTGTAAATCTTTTAAAACTCCTTTTGCTTCTACATCAAACCCTATTTTCTTTTTAACATAAATTCTTCTTACCATTTTATAATTCCTCCTTTACACATTTATATTAATTTCTTTATTTCCTTCTATTACTTCTCCTATTATATAGGCTGTTTCTCCTGCTTGTTTTAAAATTTCTAGTGCTTTTTCTTTATCTTCTTTTGAAACAATAAGTGCCATTCCAATTCCCATATTGAAAGTATTATACATATCTCTTTCTGGAATATTTCCTTGCTTTTGTATTAACTTAAATATTGCTGGTACTTCATATGAATCTTTATTTATGTTTAATGCTACTTTTTCATTTAGCATTCTTGGCATATTTTCGTAAAAACCTCCACCTGTTATATGTGATATTCCTTTTATTTTTATTTGTTCTAACAATTTAAGGATTGGCTTTACATATATTTTTGTTGGTTCTATTAATGCTTCTCCTAATGTTTTTCCGAGTTCTGGTCTATATTCTTTTAAATTTTCTTCATTTACATTAAATATTTTTCTTACAAGTGAAAATCCATTTGAGTGCACTCCACTTGATGCAAGTCCTAATACTATATCTCCTATTTGTATTGTTTCTGAATTTATCATCTTTTCTTTATCAACTATCCCTACACTAAATCCTGCTAAATCATATTCATTTTCAGAATATAATCCTGGCATTTCTGCAGTTTCTCCTCCAACTAAGGCACATCCCGCTTTTTTGCATCCATCTGTTACTCCTTTTACAATTGTTGCTACTACTTCTGGTATATTTTTCCACAATGACATATAATCTAAGAAAAATAATGGTTTTGCTCCACAACATACAATATCATTTACACACATTGCTACACAATCTTGACCTATTGTGTCATGTTTATTCATTAAAAAAGCCAATTTTAATTTTGTCCCTACACCATCTGTACCAGAAACTAAAATTGGTCTTTTCATATCTTTTATATCAGGCGCAAAAAGTCCACCAAAGCCACCAAGATCTGATTCTACTCCTGTAATATATGTGCTTTGTACATATTTTCTCATTAATTCTACTGATTTATATCCTGCTGTTACATCTACTCCTGCTTCTTTATAACTATCACTAAAACTTTTCTCCATAAAGGCATCTCCTTTTCATTTTTATGATATAATAATACTATATATTATTTTTTTTTACAAGTTTTTTAATTAATATTCATAAAACTTTTTTACATTTTTATTTCTAGTAAAAAGCAAATATTTAATACTTTGCACAAAATATTGTGCAATTTTAAAATTAGTGGTATTATATAAAAAAACTTATATATAATAAATTGGAGTGTGATACAAATGATAGATAAATCAAATAATCCTGAATTTATTAATTCTTTTTTAGATTATTCAATTACAATACTAAATAAATCCCCTAACTCCGTTAAAGAATATAACTATGATCTTACTATGTTTTTTAGATATATAATGACTAGATTTAAAATGACGAGTGAAACTAATTTTGAAAAAATTGATATATCTAAATTTAGTATAAATGATTTGAAGAAAATAACCTTAGATGACATACATTCTTTTGTTTCATATATGGCTGTAAATAATCAAAGTAAGGCTTCTACTCGTGCAAGAAAAATATCAACAATTAGAGTTTTTTTTAAATATTTAACTACTAAAACAAATATATTAAAAGATAATCCCGCACAAAACTTAGAAACACCTAAAATGGATAAAAGAATGCCTAAATATTTATCTTTGGATGATAGTAAAAAATTACTAGATATTGCAAGTAATGAGGATAATAGAAACAATGAAAGAGATTTTGCAATTACAACTTTGTTTTTAAATTGTGGTATGCGTCTTTCTGAACTTGTAGGTATAGATATAAATGATATTGATTTTAGTGAATGTAAAATGAGTGTTATAGGTAAAGGTAATAAAGAAAGAACAATTTATTTAAATAGTGCTTGTATGAGAGCAATTAATAGTTATTTAAGAGTTAGACCTAAACAAGTAAAAAAAGATTCTAAAAATTCAGATAAAGCATTATTTTTAAGTGAAAGAAAAGAAAGAATTAGTAATAGAACTGTACAATACATTGTATACAAAGAATTACAACAAGCAGGATTAGATAGTAAAAAATATTCTGTACATAAATTAAGACATACTGCTGCTACATTAATGTATCAATATGGTAATGTAGATATAAGAGCTCTGCAAGAATTACTTGGACACGAGAGTATTTCTACAACAGAAATATATACACATGTAAGCAATGACCAAGTAAGAAATGCTGTAGAAAGTAATCCATTAGCGAATTTATAATATAAAAAGGTGTTAAAAAACACCTTTTTATTATTACATTGTTTCTAAAATCCATATTTTTCTTTAAATTCTTCATTATTATTTATAAAGATACACATCATTTTAATAAGTTGGAATTAATATTTTTTGTCCTTCAAATAAATTAGAATTTGATAAATTATTTATATTTTGAATATTATGTACTATATATCTTATATCTTTATTCTTATAATATTCGTTTGTATCTTTTTCATTCTTAGCAATTTTCCATATTGTATCTCCAGAAACTATTATTTCTGTTTTATATTTTTCCTCTGTCTTTGAATATGATTTATTTGAAAATACCATATAAATTAAAGTAATTATACCTAGCATTATCATTATACTTGTTACAAATTTTTTAATATTAACTATTTTTAATTTCATAATTATTCCCCCTAAATTATATGAAATGTTTGTTCGTTTGTTAAGAGTATTATATACGAACATTTTTTCTATGTCAATACTTTTTTATAAAAAAACAAAAAAATGTTTGTATTGATATTTTAAACTATAATGATATAATATTAATGGTGATTTATTTGAGAATATTATTTAAAAATAAAACTAAATATACTAAGCAAAAATATAATGAGTTTTTAGAATTTCATAATAATAAATTCGGATTTAAAAATACACTTTACATTTTATTTATTAGTATGTTAATACTATCTTTTATTATATTATATGGTTATAATCATTTTTATCTACACTCTTTCCTATGTTTTCTAATTTTACTATTTTTCTTATATTGGAAAACTATAAGACCATTTATAGAAGTAAAAAAAGACTTTGAAAGTGAAAAAATTACTCAAGAAAAAGTATTTAAATTTATTTTTTGTGATAAATATTTTAAAATATATAATAATTTGCAATATAGTAAAATAAAGTATTTAAAGCTATATAAAACATTTGAAACAAAGGATTTTGTATATTTTTATTTAGATAGTGAACATGCTTTAATATTAGATAAAAAAGGTTTTTATTATGGAAATTCAGAAGATTTTTCAAAATTTATTAAAAAGAAATGTTTATATAAATATAAAAAATAAAATATAACTTTATTTATAAAATTTTTAAAAAACAGAATTAGCAATAATAATATTGTTAATTCTGTTTCCTTACTATTTAACACACTTTCCAAAAATAGTTTATTCCCATTCAATCGTTGCTGGTGGCTTAGATGTTATATCATAAACTACCCTATTTATATGTTTTACTTCATTTACAATTCTACTTGAAACTTTTTCTAATATTTCGTATGGTATTTTGCTCCAAATGCCTGTCATGAAATCAGTTGTTTCTACTGCACGTAAAGCTAGAGTATAATCATAAGTTCTTTCATCACCCATAACTCCAACAGATCTTAAATTAGTTAAAACAGCAAAATATTGATTTATATTTCTATGTAATCCTGCATTTGCAATTTCTTCTCTAAATATATAATCTGCATCTTTTAAAATTTCTAATTTCTCATCTGTTATATCTCCAATAATTCTAATTGCTAAGCCTGGTCCTGGAAATGGTTGTCTATAAACTAAATTTTCTGGTATTCCTAGCTCTAAACCAGTTTTTCTAACTTCATCTTTAAATAAACTTTTTAAAGGTTCTACAATTTCTTTAAAATCTACATAGTCTGGTAAGCCTCCAACATTATGATGACTTTTAATAACTGCACCTTTTCCAAGTCCACTTTCTATAACATCTGGATAAATTGTACCTTGAACTAGAAAATCAACTCTACCTAACTTTTTAGCCTCTTGTTCAAATACTCTAATAAATTCTTCCCCTATAATTTTTCTTTTTGCTTCTGGATCTGTTACTCCTGAAAGCTTTTCTAAAAATCTATCTTTAGCATTTACTCTTATAAAATTAATATCATATTGTTTTGTAAATATTTCTTCTACTTCATCACCTTCGTTTTTACGAAGTAAACCATGGTCAACAAAAATACAAGTTAAATTCTTTCTAATTGCTTTGCTTAAAAGAACTGCTGCCACAGATGAATCAACTCCACCAGATAAAGCACATAAAGCTTTCTTGTCCCCTATCTTCTCTTTTAAAGTTTTAATTGAATCTTCTACAAAAGATGACATAGTCCAATCTCCTGTACAATTACATATATTGTATAAAAAGTTTTTAATAACTAAAGTTCCATTTACAGAGTTATTAACTTCTGGATGGAATTGTATACCATATAGTTTTTTATCTTTATTCTCTATTGCTGCATTTGGACAAGATAATGTCTATCCTATATTTTTAAATCACTCTGGAATAGTTTCTACATAATCTGTATGACTCATTAAAAATCCATTTTTATTTTCAAAACCTTTAAATAATAATGATGTGTTATCTATATCTACATCTGTTGTACCATATTCTCTTTTATTTGCTCTAGCCACATTTCCATTCAAAGTGTGTGTCATAAGTTGCATACCATAACATATACCTAAAATAGGAATTCCAAGCTCAAATACTTCTTTAGAACATTTAGGAGAATCTTCTCCATAAACACTTGCAGGTCCACCTGTAAATATTATTCCTTTTGGGTCTTTTTCTTTTATTTTATCTATTGAAATATCATAAGGTACAACCTCAGAATATACATTACATTCTCTTACTCTTCTTGCTATAAGTTGATTATATTGTCCTCCAAAATCAAGTATTAATATTAATTCATTTTCTTTCACTAAAATACCTCCAAAAAACTAATTTTGTAAAATTTTATCATAATTTGAAATTAAAGTAAATAAAAATAAAAAAAATCAATCTCATTAATTTACATAAATTCATATTATATATAAAGTGAAATGAAAGGGGGAAATTATTATTTGGATTTTAATGGATTAAAAATTGGATTTGTACTTACAGGATCTTTCTGTACATTTAGTAAAACTATTCCTAAAATAAAAGAATTAGTAGATTTAGGAGCTGAAGTTTTACCTATAATGTCATTTAATGCATATAATTTAGATACTAAATTTGGAAAAGCAGAAGATTTTATTAATGAAATAGAACAAATAACAGGAAATAAGATAATACACACAATAAAAGATGCAGAACCTATTGGACCTAAAAAATTAACTGATATTATGGTTATAGCGCCAGCAACTGGAAACACAATGGCAAAGCTTGCTAATGACATAATTGATACACCTGCTACAATGGCAGCAAAATCCCATTTAAGAAATAACAATCCATTAGTTTTAGCAATTTCTACAAATAATGGTTTAAGTGGAAATGCTGAAAATATAGGTAAGTTATTAAATAGAAATAATTATTATTTTGTACCTTTTAGACAAGATAATCCAATAACTAAACCACGATCTATTGTCTTTGATCCTGATTATATAATAAAAACAATAGAATATGCTTTAAATAGAGAGCAAATTCAGCCAATATTGTTATGAATATAAAAGAAATCCTTTAGTATATAAATTCACTAAAGGATTCCTTTTGCGGTTTGCCTATCACTTTTTCTGAAAATTTAAAGAAATTTCTTCTAATTCCTCAAGCTGTTTTTTTGCTTCTATAGCCTGATTGAGATGACTTGCAAGTGAGTCATATAACTGCTGTCTCCTTCTCGCTTTTGCAGCTTGCATAAGCTCTTCTTTAGAACAAATAGTTCCTGAATCCAACAAGAAGAATTTAGTCAAGCTTAAATCAGCAAGTGCGATATAATAGCCATCTAAACCATAAACAACAAAGCACTGAAACCCTTCTATACTTTTTGTCTGAAAAGAGTCAATACTAATCTTGTAACCTTGCGAATCAAGGAAATCAAGAAATTTTAAATTACATTGAAATCGATCAGAACACGCTTCTAAGTCTTTAAAGTTAATACCAACAAAAAGATTATTAGCATTATTACGACTTGAACTTAAAAGCACTATTTCAATCTTCCGAATAGACAAATTTTTTACCATAATTTCACTCTCCTTTTGCTAATTGGCATAAATCACACATTGTCAATAGTTACTCTATCTTAACTCCTTAAAATGTATACTAGGAGATTATAAAATTAATATGAAATATTATATCAAAAAAATAGTCAAAAATCAATGAAAAATGAATTAAAAACTACTAGTAATAGTTTCTAATTCACTTTTTAATCTTCATTTTTATTTAAATTTTTACAAGCTTTAATTTTAATAATTCTATTATCTTTAAATTCTTCTATTTTATAAGTTGCATGTTTTGTTTCTATTATAGTTTCTTCACTTTCATTTGGAAGTCTTCCTAATTGTTCTATTAAATAGCCTGATATAGTATCATATTCTCCATCTGGAATTTTAATATCTAAAATTTTTTCTAATTCATAAATAGAAATTCCAGCATCCAATATAAATGTGTTTTCATCAATTTTTTCAAACTTACTTTCTTCTTCATCATATTCATCATATATGTCTCCTACTATTTCTTCTAATATATCTTCCATTGTTACAATTCCTGCTGTCCCACCATATTCGTCAATTATTATAGCTATCTGCTTTTTATTTTTTCTTAATTCTTGAAATAGTTCATTTACAAGCATATTTTCTGGAACATAATAGGCATCTTTAATTAAATTTTTTATTTTTGTATTTCTATTTTTTTGAGAAAGTAAAATGTCTTTAATATAAACAATACCTTTAATTTCATCGATAGTATCTTCATAAACGGGAATTCTACTATATCTATCATCTTCTGTTAATTCATCAATAACTTCTGAAATAGACAAATTCATATCTAATGCAAATACTTCGGTTCTTGGAATCATTATTTCTGATACATATTTATCATTAAATTCAAAAACATTATTTATCATTTCTTTTGCTTCGCTATCTATTGTTCCCTTTTCTTCTCCTACATCTACCATCATTCTTATTTCTTCTTCTGTTACAGTTTCTTCATCTTTATCTGTAACCCCAAATAATTTTGATATAAAATTTGTTGATAAACTTAAAAATTTTACAAATGGTAATGTTATAATTGCTATTGCTCTTATTATTCCAATTGTTGCAAATGATATTTTCTCTGCATTTTTCATTGCTAATCTTTTTGGAACAAGTTCACCAAAGATTAATGTAAAATATGAAAGTATTATTGTAATAATTATTATAGAAATTGTTCTCCAAGTTTCTATTCCAAGTGCTGGAATAGCATTATTTAAAATTGGTGCTAATCTATTTGCAAAAGCATCTGATGCAAAAGCACTTGACAAAAATCCTGCTAAAGTTATTCCTATTTGAATTGTTGCTAAAAATTTACTAGGATCTGTTAACATTTTTTTTATGCTTATTGCTTTTTTGTTTCCTTCTTTTGCTTGTAGTTCTATTTTAGCATCATTTAATGATATAAATGCAATCTCTGCTGCAGCAAAGAATGCATTTAAAAGTATAAGTATTACTAATACTAATAATTGTGAAAACATATATTCTCCTTATTTAATGTACAAATTAGTCATTGTTGATTTCTTTTAATATAACATCATGCGCACTTCCTTCTGAAATACTCACTTCAGAAACTAATGTAAGTCTTGCCTTTTCATGTAACTCTGGTATTGTTATAGCACCACAATTACACATTGTAGATTTTATTTTTGCAACTGTTATATCTAAATTATCTTTTAATTTACCTGCATAAGGTATGTATGAGTCAACACCTTCTTCAAAAGAAAGTTTTTTATCTCCACCCATATCATATCTTTGCCAGTTTCTTGCTCTGTTTGATCCTTCTCCCCAATATTCTTTAACATATCCATTTCCTTTTCTAACTTTTCTTGTTGGGCTTTCATCAAATCCAGCAAAATATCTTCCCATCATTACAAAATCTGCACCTAAAGCTAGTGCTATTGTAATGTGATGATCATGTACTATTCCTCCGTCTGAACATACTGGTATATATACTCCAGTTTCTTTAAAATATTCATCTCTCGCTTCAACAACATCTATTAAAGCACTTCCTTGACCTCTACCTATACCTTTTGTTTCACGAGTTATACAGATAGATCCTCCACCTACTCCTACTTTAATAAAATCTGCTCCTGCTTCTGCTAAATACCTAAATCCTTCTTTGTCTACAACATTACCTGCTCCTATTTTAACATTATCCCCATATTTTTCTCTTACATACGCAATTGTGTTTTTTTGCCATACAGAATATCCATCAGAAGAATCCATACATATTAAATCAACACCAGCTTCTACCAATGCAGGGATTCTTTCTTCATAATCTCTAGTATTTATTCCAGCACCTACTATATATCTTTTATTTTCATCAAGCAAAGAATTTGGATTATTTTTTCTTTCTTCATAATCTTTTCTAAATACAAGATATCTTAAGTTCCCTTCTTGTGTTAATATAGGTAAACATGCTTTTTTATTTTCCCATATTATATTATTAGCTTCTGATAAAGTTATATTATCATAAGCCCATACAGATTTATCTTTCGGTGTCATATAATTATCAATTGGGGCATCTAAATCATCTTTAGAAATTCTATAATCTTTATCTGTAACTAATCCTAAAAACTTTCCTTTAGGAGTTCCATCTTCTGTTATCATTACAGTAGAATGCCCAGTACGATTTATAAGCTCTATAACCTCTCTAAGTGGTGTTCCACTTTTTACATTTGAATCACTTGTTATAAATCCAGCTTTATGTTTTTTGACATGTCTTACCATTCTAGCTTGTGATTCAATAGATTGTGACCCATA
>CAZSMG010000011.1:0-28313 GCA_964608075.1 uncultured Clostridium sp.
ATACCATTGGCACATTTGCATAATATTTTGGTTCTTCTCCTTTTTTAAATTTTACAAGTGGTGTTCTTAAAGATACATTTGATGGTATACATCTTTCATCTGTTAAATTTGGTAATAATAAAAATTCGTTAAATGTTCTTGAAATATCTTCAACTATTTTTGCCATTTTCTTTCCCCCTTATTACTTATCTTTTCTTTTATAATTTATTTTGCTAATCTTAGTGTTTCTTTATCTATAATTAATTCATCATCTGTTTGTATTAAATATATTTTAACTTTTGAACTTGGTTTAGAAATTAATTTTTCTTCACTTCTTATATTATTTGCTTCTTCATCTATTTCTACACCCATAAATTCTAATTGCTTGCAAATTCCTTTTCTTATATTTATTTGGTTCTCTCCCACTCCACCAGTAAATACTATGCTATCTATTCCATTCATTGCAACAGCGTATTTTGCTATATAGCTTGCTATTGAATATTTGAATATATCCATTGCAAGTTTTGCTCTTTCATTATCATTATATGATTCTGATTCTATAACTCTAAAATCTGGTGCTAATCCTGATATACCTTGAACTCCTGATTGTTTGTTTAATATATTTTCTACTTGCTCAGCAGTTAAATTCTCTTTTTTCATTAAAAATGTTACAACAGATGGATCTAAATCTCCACTTCTTGTTACCATAGGAATGCCAGCAAGTGGAGTAAGCCCCATACTTGTATCTACTGATTTTCCACCTTGTACAGCACATATACTAGATCCTTGACCTAAGTGACAAGTAACTATTTTTAAATCTTTTATATCCTTGTTTTCTAATCTAGCTAATCTATTTGAAACATACATATGTGAAGTTCCATGAAATCCATATTTTCTTATTCCATACTTCTTATAATATTCATATGGTATTGGATATATATATCTTTCTTTTGGCATTGTTTGATGGAAAGCAGTATCAAATACACCTACCATTGGTTTTCCCGGCATTACTTTTTTGCATGCTTCTATTCCCATTATTCCTGCTGGATTATGAAGTGGTGCTAAGTCTGTACATTCTTTTAGAATATCAATTACTTCATCATCAATAACTACTGATTCACTTATTTTTTCTCCTCCATGAACTAGTCTATGACCAATTGCATTTATTTCATCTAATGAATCTATTACTTTGTATTCTGGGTTTGTTAATTGTTTTAATGTAAAATCAATTGCTTCTGTATGGTCATATGCTGTATGTTTAATTTCTATTTTTTGACCATTTACTTTATGTGTTATAAACGCTTCTTCTTCTCCTATCCTCTCATATTTTCCTGATGCTAAAACTTTTTCTGTTTCCATATTAATTAACTGATACTTTAGTGATGAACTACCACAATTTAAAACTAAAATCTTCATTTTTATCTCTCCTTTTTATATTATTTAATACATTTTAATGTTTCTCTTGCAATCATAAGTTCTTCATTTGTAGGTATTACATATACTTCTATTTTAGAATCTTTAGAAGATATTTTTGTTTCTTCTCCTCTTATTTGATTTTTATCTTCATCTAATTTTACACCAAAAACTCCAAGTAAATCACATATAGCCTTTCTAGATATTGGTCCTTTTTCTCCTACTCCTGCTGTAAAAGTTATTATATCAGCTCCTCCCATTGCAACCATACACTTAGCTACATATGATGCAACCGAATAATGAAAAACATCTAATGCAAGCTGAGCATGATGTCCTCCAGCTAATGCTTCAGTTTCTATATCTCTAAAATCTACAGATACACTAGATACTCCATAAACACCTGATTCTTTATTTAATATATTTTCAATTTCTTCATATGTTAAATTTTCTTTTTTCATTAAATATGTAAGTATAGATGGATCTAAATCTCCAGATCGTGTTCCCATTACTATTCCACTTATCGGAGTAAGTCCCATACTTGTTTCTACTGATACTCCATCTTTTATTGCACATACACTTGCACCTTGACCCAAATGACAATTAATTATCTTCAAATCTTTAATATCTTTATTTTCTAATTGTGCTACTCTATTTGATACATATTCATGTGAAGTTCCATGAAATCCATATTTTCTTATTCCATACTTTTTATAATATTCATAAGGAATTGGATAAATATATTTATCTTTTGACATTGTTTGATGAAATGCTGTATCAAATACTGCAACCATTGGCATTTCTGTAACAATCTTTTTACAAGCTTCTATTCCTAATATACATGATGGATTATGTATTGGTGCTAAATGGTTACATTTTTTAATTTTTTCTATTACTTCATCAGTAATTAATGTGGAATTACTAAAACTTTCTCCTCCATGTACAACTCTATGTCCTATTGCCGATAATTCATCTAAACTTTTTAGTACACCATAATGGTCATTTGTTAATCTGTTTAAAACAAATTCAATTGCTTTTTCATGGTTTTTAGCAGGATGTTCAAATTTATGCTTATTACCATTTACTTTATGTGTTAGAAAAGCATTTGGTTGACCTATTCTTTCAAAATACCCTTTTGCTAAAACTTCTTCTTTTACCATATCAATTACTTGATATTTTAAAGAAGAACTTCCTGAATTTAATACTAATATTTTCATTAAATTCCTCCTTATAATTTATTTTCTTGTGCTTGAACAGCAGTTATAGCTATAACTCCAACTATATCATTACTTGAGCATCCTCTTGATAAATCATTTACAGGCTTTGCAATTCCTTGGCAAAGTGGTCCATAAGCTTCTGCTTTTGCTAATCTTTGAACTAATTTATAACCTATATTGCCAGCCCCTAAATCTGGAAATATTAATGTGTTTGCTTTTCCTTGTAATGGACTTCCTGGTGCTTTTGATTTAGCAATCTCAGGAATAATTGCAGCATCTAATTGTAATTCTCCATCAACAACTATATCTGGCTCTTTTTGTTTTACAATTTCAGTTGCCTTTATCATTTTTTCTGTTTCTTCAGATTTTGCACTTCCATATGTAGAATATGAAAGCATAGCAATTTTTGCATCTTTTCCAACCAATTGCTTAAAGCTTTTATTAGAAGATATTGCAATTTCAGATAAAGCTTCACTATCTGGATTTTCGTTTAAACCACTATCTGCAAATATAAATACTCCATTTTCTCCATATTCACAATTAGGTACAACCATTACAAAAAAAGCTGATACTATTTTTGTGTTTTCTGCTGTTTTTAAAATTTGAAGTGCTGGTCTTAATGTATCTGCTGTTGAGTGTATTGCACCTGATACTAATCCATCTGCACCTTCTTGATTTAATTTTACCATTATCATACCATAATATACTGGGTCTAATACTAATTTTCTAGCTTTTTCTATTGTCATTCCTTTTCTTTGTCTTAATTCATATAAATATTTTGCAAATTTTTCGTATTTATCTGAATTAAAGGGATCTTCTATTTTTGCTTTTGATATGTCTAAATTATTTTCTTTAGCTTTTTTTATTATTTCTTCTTTGTTTCCAACTAAAATAATATTAGCAAAACCTTCTTCTAAAACTTTAGCTGCTGCTTTTAAAACTCTTTCATCTGTTGCTTCTGGCAGTACTATTGTTTTAATATCTGATTTTGCTCTTAATTTTATTTCATCTATAAAAGACATCTTCTTCCTCCCTTTAAATTATAGTTTATATTATATAGATAAAAGAAAAAAAGCACAAGTCTTTTTTACTAAATTATTTAAAAAGAAAAAGAGCAGATAAATTAGATTAAACTAATTTCTTTGCTCTTTTTATGTCTTACATATGTCACCTTTACTATTTATCTTCACTTTCTTCAAGCATTTTATTTCTTAAATCCTCTGCTAGAAAGTTCATTGCTCTTATATCTTGACTTATAGCAATTTTTGCAATATCTATATTACTGCGTAATCTATGGCTTGCATATTTTATAATTAGCCCTTTATTAGTTACAGCCTTTGTTACAACTTCATCATCATCTCTTAAAGTTTCACTTGCAAAATATAAAGCTTGGCCATAAGTTTCTACACATTTTAGTATAACTTCTTTATCATCTTTTATCTTTTCTGATGCATAGCAAATAGTCCAAGGTGCAGTTTTGATTGCAAGGAGTATAATCTCTTTATTTCCTTTTAATCTATCACTTGTAAATTCTAAAGCCTCTCCATCTTGTTTTAATGCTTCTATAACTACATCTTCATCATCTTTAAGTCTACTACTTGCATATTCTAACAATTTTCCTTTTTTTTGTACAGCATCTAATATATATTCTTTGTTATCATTATTTTCTTTAATCTTTTCTATATCTTCTGGCACTTTTGTTCACCCCAAATTATTTGTTTTGTAGATATTTTATTATATTTTTAGCAGCATCTCTACCAGATTTTGCTGCCCAAGCTATGGTACTTCTAGTTCCTACTAAATCTCCACCTGCAAAAATCATTTTATCAGATGTTTTATTATTTTCATCAATTTTTATATTACCATATTTAGTAGTATCTAAGTCAAGAGTATTTATTAATTTTTCTTCTGCCTTTGATCCAACTGCCATTATTACATAATCCATATCTAAAATAAAATTACTATTTTCTATATTTACAGGAGACAATCTTGTTTCTCCTTCTTTTTGTATAAGTTTAGTTTTTATACATTCTATTTTTTCTACTTTATTTTTTCCTAATATTTTTAAGATATTTGTTTGAAATAAAAAATTAATATTTTCATCTTTAGCATCTTCTATTTCTTTTTCTTCTGCTGGCATTTCTTTTTTGCTTCTTCTATAAATTACACTAACTTCTTTAGCACCTAATCTTTTTATAGTTCTTGCAGTATCCATAGCAACATTTCCGCCACCAATTACAGCAACTTTTTTATCTTTAAAATCAGGAAAGTCTTTATTTTCTAGTAATTCATTTCCACCATATACTCCATTTTTTTCTTCACCTTCTATATTCATTTTTGAAGATATATTTGCTCCAAAACTTAAAAATATTGCATCAAAATTTTCTTTTAAATATTCTAGATTTAAGTTTTTCCCTAGTTCTTTTTTAGTCTCAATATTAATACCAAGTTCTAATATTTTATCTATTGTATCATCTAGAATTTTACCATCTAATCTAAATTCAGGAATTCCATGTTCTATTATTCCACCTAATTTATCTTTTTTTTCAAATATTGTAACATTGTATCCTTCTTTTGCTAAAAAAGCAGCACATGTTAATCCACATGGTCCTCCTCCAATTATAGCAATTTTTTCTTTTTTTCTTTGTTCTACATTTTTTGGTATTTTCCAGCCATTCTTAATTGCTAAATCTCCAATATATGCTTCAAGTTTTCCAATTTCTACACTATCTGATTTAAATCTTCTAATACAACTTCCTTGGCATTGTTTTGAATGAGGACAAATTCTACCACAAATTGGTTGTAGTACTGTTGTATTGCATAATAATTCATATGCTTCTTTAAATTTTTCTATCTTTATTAATTTTATAAAACCTGTTGTGTCATTATTTAGCGGACAACCACTTTGACAAGGTTTATTTATACATCCATAACATTCATTTGCTAATTCGTTTATTTCTTTCATAATTTTCTCCATATCTATATTAATAGTCCTAAACAATATTCTAGGACTATTATAACATTATTATTTTAAAATTTAAACACCTATTGTAGAAAAACCATTATCCACATGAATTATTTCTCCTGTAATTGCATTTGACATATTACTAAATAGGAAAGTAGCCGCATCTCCTACTTCGTTTGTTGTAACATTTTTATGTAATGGTGCTTTTTCTTCTACAACATCTAATATTGACCCAAAATCTTTAATTCCTTTTGCTGATAAGGTTTTAATAGGCCCTGCAGATATTGCATTTATACGATACGATTTATTTCCTAAATCTCTTGCTAAATATTTAATACTTGTCTCTAGTGCAGCTTTAGCAACACCCATAACATTATATCCTTGAATTGTTTTTTCTGATCCATAATATGTTAATGCAACAATACTTGCACCTTCATTTAACATTTCTTTTTCTACTGCTATTCTTGTTACTGCAACTAAAGAATATGCACTTATGTCTGATGCATGTGCAAATCCATCCCTAGATGTTAATATAAAATCATTTCTTAAATCTTCTGTATTTGCATGTGCAATGCAATGTAAAATTCCATCTATTTTTCCATGATTATTTTTAATCTCTTCTAGACATCTAGCTATATCTTCATCACTTCCAGCATCACAAGTATATGCTTTAGCTCCCGGAATTTCTGATATTAATTCTTTTATTTTATCTTCTTTTTCCATAGCACTATATGTAAATATTACTTCAGCTCCATTTTGATATGCAGATAAAGCTGCACCCCAAGCTATACTCCATTTATTTCTTATTCCCATAATAACTACTTTTTTATTTTTTAATAACATTTTCATTCACCTTTCCTATCTTTCTAAATTTATTATACCTTTCATTTAATAATGCATCAACATCTTTGCTTTCTAATTCTTTTAAATTCTTAATTATTTTATTTTTAACACTTTTATATAAGTTTTCTTCATAATTTTTTGAATCTAAATCATTTTCTTTTATGATTTCATCAATAACATTAAATTGTTTTAAGTCTTTTGCTGTGATTTTCATAACTTCTGCAGCTTCTTTGTTTTTAGATGCATCTTTATATAATATACTTGCAAAACCTTCTGGAGATAATATTGAATAGACTGCATTTTCAAGCATTAAAATTTTATCTCCAACTCCTAATGCTAAAGCGCCTCCACTTGATCCTTCACCAATCACAATACATATTATCGGAATTTTTAATTTTGACATTTCTAATAAATTTCTTGCTATTGCTTCTCCCTGTCCTCTTTCTTCTGCACCAATTCCTGGATATGCACCGGGGTGTATCTATAAAGGTTATAATCGGCCTTCCGAAATTTTTCAGCTTGTTTCATTAATCTTAAAGCTTTTCTATATCCTTCAGGACTTGTCATACCAAAATTTCTTTCAATATTTTCTTTTGTAGTTTTTCCCTTTTGCTGTCCTATTATTGTAACTATAAAATTATCTATTTTTCCAATACCTGATATAATAGATTTATCATCTGAATATGCTCTATCTCCATGTAATTCGATAAAGTCTTCAAATATATTTTCTATGTAATCAATTGTTTTAGGTCTTTGAGGTTTTCTTGCAACTAAAACTTTGTCCCATGCAGTTAATTTTGTTGTTTTCATATATTCACTTCCTATCTTTACTTTAAAATAATATTGTGTTATAATGTCGATGTAACTCGTAGTTTGTCGAATTCTTTTTTTATCATTTAGGAGGTATAAAAATGAAAAAGAAAGAGAAATTCGCAATAGATAAAGCTATAGAATTAGCTAAAATCTATCATGATGAGCGGCATTACAAACGAGAATCGATTCTAAAACAACTGATAGCTTTTCAAGAATTTTGTGGTAGAAGTTCTATTCTTAAATCTCGTATTTTATTAAGCAAATCTTATAAGAAAAGAATAGTAAAAAAAGTACTAAAAGATTTAAATTATAAGCTTACTTTTTTTCATAATGGTTACCATGGTAAAAATGCTACAACAAAAACTACTTTGATTCGCTTTAAGTAAAAACTGCCGCTTATTCCCAACTAAAGTAAATTTTAGTTGGGTTTTTTATGTAATTTTAAAATTTTATATAAAGTTTCTTTCATGTCTTTTCTTTCAACTATCATATCTATAAAACCATGTTCTAATAAAAACTCCGATTTTTGAAATCCATCAGGCAGTTTTTCATTTATTGTTTGCTCTATTACTCTTGGTCCTGCAAACCCAATTAATGCATCAGGTTCAGCTAAGATAATATCACCTAGCATTGCAAAACTTGCAGTAACACCACCTGTAGTTGGATCTGTAAGTACAGAAATATATAAAAGTCCTTCTTCATTTAATTTGGCAATAGCTGCAGATGTTTTTGCCATTTGCATTAATGAAATAATTCCCTCTTGCATTCTTGCACCACCTGATACACAAAATATTATAAGTGGGAGCTTATTTTTTATTGCATCTTCAATTGCACAAGTAATTTTTTCTCCAACGACATATCCCATACTGCCCATTAAAAAATTTCCATCCATGGCTGCAATTACTACTTTTTGACCATTTATTTCTCCTATTCCTGTTCTTACAGCTTCTCTTATTTTAGTTTTTTCTTCTAACACCTTAAGTTTGTCAGTATATCCAGGGAAATTTAAAGGGTCTGTTGTTTTCATTTTTAAATTAGTTTCTATAAATGTACCTTCATCAATTATTTGTTTTATTCTACGATTAGCAGAAACTCTAAAATGTTTATTACAATTTGGACATACACTTAAATTCTTCTTTACATCTTCTTTATATAGTATTTCCTTACAATTATCACATTTAACCCATTTTCCAATCATCTTATCAGATGCTTCTTTATTTTTTAAATTATTATTAATTACCAAAATTCATCACCTTGTCACTTTTTTACAAATTAAATTCTTTTAATATAAAAGAGGTATCATAATTATTGCTTATAAAATTTTCATTGTTGAGTATTTTATTTAAAAATTCTATATTAGTATCTATTCCTTCAATTTCAAATTCGTATAAAGCACTTTTCATTTTAGAAATTGCTTCATCTCTATCTTTTCCATGTACAATAACTTTAGCAATCATTGCATCATAATTTTGTGGAACCTGATATCCTGTATATATATGAGTATCTACCCTAATTCCGTTACCACCAGGAATTTTAATATTTGTTATTTTACCTGGAGATGGCATAAAATTTCTATTTGGGTTTTCTGCATTTATTCTACATTCCATACTTGTTCCATCAAATTTTATATCTTGTTGTTTAAAAGGTAATTTTTCTCCTGAGGATATTTTTATTTGTTCTTTTAATATATCAATTCCTGTTATTTCTTCTGTTATTGCATGTTCAACTTGAACTCTTGTATTCATTTCCATAAAGTAAAATTCTTTGTTTTTATCTACCAAAAATTCTATTGTTCCTAAATTCATATATCCAATTTTTTTAATTGCCTTTACTGCAATTTTACCTATCTCTTCTCTTGTTTTGTTATCTATTATCATTGAAGGAGTTTCCTCTATTATTTTTTGATTGTTTCTTTGAATTGTGCAATCTCTTTCTCCTAAATGACATACGTTTCCATATTTATCTGCAATTATCTGTATTTCTATATGTCTTGGATTTTCTATAAATTTTTCTACATATATATCATCATTGTTAAAGGCATTTTTTGCTTCTTGTTTAACTAAATTATATGCGTTTATTAATTCTTTTTCTGAATAAGCAATTCTTATTCCTTTTCCGCCTCCACCTGCTGACGCTTTTAATATTATTGGATATCCTATTTTATTAGAAATCTTTTTTGCTTCATCTATATTTTTTATTATCCCGTCAGATCCAACAACAATTGGTATTCCTGCATTTTTCATTGTTTCTTTTGCTTTAGCTTTATTTCCCATTAAATCTATCATTTTATAAGATGGACCTATAAAATTTATTCCTATTTCTTCACACATTTTAGCAAAATCAGCATTTTCAGATAAAAAACCAAAACCAGGATGAATGCTATCAGCGCCAGTTAGGCATGCAGCTTCTAAAATAGCTTTTATATTTAAATAGCTCTTTTTAGGATTGGCAGGTCCTATACATATGGCTTGATCTGCAAGTTTTACATGAAGAGAATCTTTATCTACCTCTGAATAAACTGCAATTGTACTTATTCCCATTTCTCTACAAGCTCTTATTATTCTTACAGCAATTTCTCCTCTATTTGCTATTAGTACTTTTTTTATCATAAATCCTCCTTAATCTACAATAGCAAAAGTTAATTCTCCTTTGGCTACTATTTTTCCATCAACACTTGCTTTTGCTTCTCCAATTCCTATTGGTCCTTTTTTCTTTAAAATTTGAACCTCTAATTTTAATTTATTACCTGGTATGACCTGTTTTTTAAATCTTAATTTATCAATTCCTCCAAATAAAGCATTTTTACCTTTATTTTCTTCTAAAGACAAAATAGCTACTGCACCAGTTTGAGCAAGAGCTTCTACTATTAATACTCCTGGCATTATTGGATTACCTGGAAAGTGACCTTTAAAATAATATTCATCTTTTTTTATCATTTTATATGCTATACAACTTTTGCCAGGTATTAAATTTTCTACTTCATCTATCATTAAAAACGGATCTCTTTGTGGTATTATTTGTTCTATTTTTTCTTTATTTAACATAAATTTATTCTCCCTTTATTTTTATTTATAAATATGTTATAATACTAAATGCATTAAAAAATCTTACAGAAAGGTGGTTTGATTATATGGATAATAATCGGCCAAAATACAATGATTTATTTGCCGAATTGAAGTCTCAGCTTCCTAAGTCTGTTCCTAAAAAAGGTACAAAACTTGAAATTCATCTTAATGGTGATTATAGTTCAAAAATTAAAAAGGTTGCACTTCATAATCTAGGATACACT
The DNA here is from genome assembly GCA_964608075.1 of uncultured Clostridium sp. Lineage (GTDB taxonomy): Bacteria > Bacillota > Clostridia > TANB77 > CAG-508 > CAG-269. The sequence continues at coordinate 10,517 of CAZSMG010000011.1, forward strand.
CCTACGACAAAAAAAATCGGTAAGGATTTTAAAATAATCCCATTGTAGTATTCTCTATAGATATGAACATATTGTTCATATCTTTTATTTTATTTTTACCAAAACTGCTCCATATTCAATTATATCTTCATCGTTAAAACAAATCTCTGCAACTTCTCCATCAAATTCTGATTCTATTTCATTCATTAGTTTCATTGATTCTATAATGCATAAAACATCACCTTTTTTTACTTTATCTCCAACTTTTACAAAAGCTTCATCTTTTGGAGATGGTTTAGTGTAAAACGTTCCAACCATTGGTGATTTAATTAATTTGTAATTTTCATTATTATTTTCTTGTTTTGAATCATTTTCTATTTCAATACTTTTTCTATTTTGATTTTCATTTTTTTGTACAATAATTTCTTTTGTTTGAGTACTATTATTATTTTTTTTAATATTAATTTTAACTCCATCTGGAAATTCTAAATTTAATTCATCAATTTTTGAATTTCCTACATCATCAATTATTTTTTTAATATCTTTATATTCCATTTAAATAACCTCTTAATTATATTTTTTAAATATTATAGAAGCATTGTGCCCTCCAAATCCTAATGAATTTGACATTGCATATTTTACTTCTACATTTCTTCCTTCGTTTGGAACTATATCCAAGTCACATTGTTCATCTGGAACTTTATATCCTATAGTAGCTGGAACAAAATCTTCTTCTATTGCTTTTATACATGCTATAGCTTCAATTGCTCCTGCTGCTCCTAATAAATGCCCTGTGTTGCCTTTTGTTGAGCTAACTAATACTTTTTTAGAAGCTTCTCCTAATGCTGTTTTTATAGCTAAAGTTTCGCAAGTATCATTTAAATGTGTTGAAGTTCCATGAGCATTTATATATGTAATATCTTCTGGATTTATATTTGCATCTTTTATTGCACAAGCCATAGCTCTTGCTGCACCTTCTCCACTAGGCTCAGGTGATGTTATATGATAAGCATCAGAGCTTGCCCCATAACCTATAACTTCAGCATATATTTTAGCTTTTCTTTTAAGTGCATGTTCTAATTCTTCTAAAATTAGAATTCCTGCTCCTTCTCCCATAACAAAGCCACTTCTTTCTTTATCAAATGGAATACTCGCTCTTGTTTTATCTGCACTCTGTGTTAGAGCTTTTATATTTGTAAAACCTGCTATTCCTGTAGGAGTAATTGATGCTTCAGTTCCTCCTACAATAACTACATCTTGATATCCATGCTTTATCATTCTATAGCTCTCTCCTATTGCATGTGTTGAACTAGCACATGCAGTTACTACTGAATATGATTCTCCTTTTGCACCTAGTTCAATTGCTACATTACCAGCAGCCATATTAACAATTGACATTGGTATATACATTGGAGAAACTCTTTCAGGACCTTTTTTTATATGATTTTCTACTTGATTTTCTATTGTTTGAAGCCCTCCTATACCTGAACTTACAACAACGCCTACTCTTTCCATATCTGTATTTTGCTTTGTTATACCACTATCTTTTACAGCTTCTCTTGCTGCAATAATTGCATATTTTGAAAAATTATCTAGCCTTTTAGAAGATTTTTTATCAAAATATATTTCCTCATCATAATCCTTTAATTCAGCTGCAAGTTTTACTTTATAATTTTCTATGTCAAAATGTGTTATTCTATCTATTCCACATTTGCCTTGTTTAATACCTTTCCAATATTCTTGTACATTATTTCCTATTGGGGTTATAGCTCCTAATCCACTTATAACAACTCGTTTATTCATTATAATTCCTCTTTTCTATTGATTTATTTATTTTTTTATGATAAAATCTTCCTATCGACTTACTAAGTCGTTAATATATAGGCTCGGTCCTCCTAAAAAGGTGGAAATCATTTAGTTTTCATCACATATACAGGGGCGAGTGGTGGAAACATTTTTATTAGATTAATTTTTCGTTTAAATGGTTTCCACCGGGAGAAGAGTATTATCACAGGATACTCTTCTCCTTCTTTTTTTACATAAGCATTCCACCATCTACATTTAATACTTGACCTGTAATATATGTATTATTATCTGACCCTAAGAAATATACAGCATCTGCAACTTCTTTAGCTTCTCCCATTCTTTTTAATGGAATTTGTATATTTATTTGTTCTTTTATACTATCTGTTAAAACATTAGTCATATCCGTTCTTATAAATCCAGGTGTTATACAATTTGCTAATATGCCTCTACTTGCAAGTTCTTTTGCAATACTTTTAGTAAATCCTATAATTCCTGCCTTTGATGCTGCATAATTTGATTGACCACTATTTCCACTTACACCAACAACAGAAGATAAATTTACAATTTTTCCATTTCTTTTCTTTATCATATAAGGAACAACATTTTTAGTAACATTAAAGGTTCCTTTTAAATTTACATTAATAACACTTTCAAAATCATCTTCTTTCATTCTTACAAGTAGACTATCTTTTGTAATTCCTGAATTATTTACTACTACATCTATTCTTCCAAAATAATCTATAGTTTTTTTAGTCATTTCTTCGCACTCATCAAATTTCGAAACATCTGCTTTTATAAATAAAATATCTATATTTGAATTACTTTCTTTTAAATCTTTTTCTAAACATTTTAAATCTGTATTTTCTGACCTATAATTAACAACTAAATTATATCCATTATCTGCAAACTTTTTAGCTATAGCTTTTCCTATTCCTCTAGATGCTCCTGTAATTAAAGCAACCTTGTTTTCTTTTATATTATTCATATCCTCCTCCTTAACTCAAACTTTTTATTGTTTGCATTAAATTTTCTACTCCATCAGTTAAATATACTTTTATATCTTCATTATAAAATTCTTTTTTTACCAAGTTTGACATTGTTTTTCCAGGTCCTATTTCTATAAAAGTATCTATTTGATTTTCTTTAAATAATTTTAGAGCTTTATCAAATCTTACTGGATTTATAATATGCTGTGATAGTATTTCTTTAAAATCATCACTTTTTTTGTATATAGTTCCATCTAAATTCTTTATTACATTTGTCTTTATATTTTGGGTATTAAATATTACATTCTCCAATTCTTTTTCATACATTTGCTTTGCTTTTAAAAGTTTTTTAGTATGAAAAGGCCCACTTGTTTTTAGAGGAATAATTTTTCTAACTCCATTTTCCTTTAATATCATATTTGCTTCTTCTAATGCCTCTTTATTTCCTGATATAACTATTTGAGAAGAACAATTATAATTTGCAGGAGTTATAAATTTACCTTCACTATTTAATTTCAAACATACTTTTTCTATTAAATTTATGTCTGCACCAATAACTGCTGACATAGCAAACTCTTCATTAGGTAGAAAATTACCCATATAATATCCACGTTTTTTTAATAATTTTAATCCATCTTCTATATTTAAATAACCAGAATACATAAGTGCAACATATTCTCCTAAACTTAATCCAACTGCATACTCTGCATTTATATTATTACTTCTAAGAACTTCTAATATTGCTAAACTTGTAACAGCTATAGCTATTTGAGTATTCTCTGTTTTATTTAATTCATCTTCAGTAGAATTAAAGCATAGTCTTTTTATATCTAGTTCTAAAATTTTTTCTGCTTTATCATAAACTTCCTTTGCTTTGGGATATTTTTCATAAATATCTTTTCCCATACCTACATATTGTGTTCCTTGTCCTGGAAACATAAAAACTGTTTTCATCTTTTCCTCCATATTAAATTTCTAATAATATACAACCTGTATTTAATCCTCCACCATACCCTACTAACATTAATAAATCACCTTTAGATATTAGATTTTTTTCTTGAAGTTCTAATAGAGCAATTGGTATACTTGCACAAAAAGTATTACCTATATTTTCTATATTTATATAGAATTTTTCTAGTGGTAAGTTTATTCTATTTGCAATTCCTTTAATTATTTTTAAATTAGATTGATGTGGTATTATATATTTAATATCTTCTAATATTTCATTTGATTGTTTAAGTAATTTTTCTATTTTATCTATAGTATCTGTTATTGCATATCTATAAATCTTGCTTCCATTCATTTTTAATTTTGAAAATATATCATATGTTAATATGTCTGATTGTTCGCCTATGCTTTTTATAATTGAATAATACTTTTTATTTTCGCTTAAGCCTTGTATTATTGTTGCACCAGCACCATCTGATAAAATTATAGATGTTGAAATATCATCATTTAAAATAATCTTTGATAAAATATCTACACCTATAATTAAGGCAGTATTTACTTTACCTATTGCTATATAATTTCTTACAATATCAAATGCATTTATATATCCATTACATCCTGCAAGGATATCTAAACACATACAATTTTTTATATTTAATCTTTTTTGAACTAAATATGAGATTCCTGGCATTATTTTATTTGTTGATGCTGATGCTACAATTATCATGTCTATTTGATTTTTATCTATCTTTCCTTTTTCTATAGCATCAATCGCTGCATAACTTGCCATTTCTTCTAATGATTCATCTTTTATGTAATATCTATTTTTAATTCCTGTTCTTTTTAAAATATATCCTTCTTCTAAGTCTAACTTTGCCTCAAGTTCTTTGTTATATGTTTTATTTTTTGGTAAATATTTTCCATTTGAAATTATTTTTATACTTTTCATATTTGCCTCTTATCAAATTTTTATAAATTATATATTACATTTTTTCAGATTTAAATTAGTATGAACGGTCAGTTCGAGATAAAATAAAACAATAAAAAGGGCAACTATTTCTAGTTGTCCTCTAATAATCTTAATTTTGATTATTTTTAGGATTATGCTCATGTTTAATCCAAACTTTTAGTCCTTTAATCGCTACTTTTAATTCTACTTCAGTAGGAATATCAGTTGTAAAATATTGTAGAAAATTTAAAAAGCCTATTTTAATTAATACTAAAACTATAATTACTGATAAAGACATAATAATTATCATATAAGTACGATTTAAAATAAAACTTTCTGCAAAAAATGCAAAACTAATTATCAAAATCTGTGTTATTGCATTTGTTCCACAGGTATTGCTAAACATCGAAAAATTTTTAATTTCTTCAATAGTTGGTAGTCTTTTTAGCTTTCTATATGCATTAAGCACCATATGTTCAGCAGAATGAAACTTCTTCCATCTATTTACTTTTTTTCTTTCTAAATAAATTTTAGAAAAGAATGTGATTAACATTATTATAAATAATGTTATCATATACATTCTAAGCCGATAAATTCCACTATATTTTTCCAAAAATGTTACTAAAACAAAACATATCAAAAAAATTATAAATTGCTTAACTAATTCATAAAAATATTCTTTTTTTGATATTTTTATTTCTTTTTTATCATTATGATTTTGCCATTTTACAATAATATTTTCTTTATCATCAATAGTAGCATACGAAAAATAATCTTTATGTATTTTAGAATAAAATTTAATTCCTTCTTCTGTAGAAATAGCCTTTGGAACTTTTAAGCTTTTCCGCATAATGCTTACCCCTTTTAAAATTTTATAAGATTATTTTATCATATTTACATAAATAAGTCAAAATAATTTACTTATTGATTATATTTTGCATGTTATTGTCTATATTTTCAATAAATCTTATAATTATTTCTTCTCTATTAAATTCTCTTTTATATTCATTTTTTAAAGAAGTTGCTAATTTTTTTGTTTCTTCGTTAAACTTTATTTGATTTACATTAAAGCCAATACCAATTATTATATGATTTATATTATTATTTATTGTATTACTTTCTGTTAAAATACCACATATTTTTTTATTATTTAACAATAAATCATTAGGTGATTTTATTTCTAAATTAATATTATATAATTCTTGTATTGATTTTTTTAGCAACTCTGCAATTTCAATTGTTAAATTATTAATTTCTGATATTACACAATTTGGAAATATTACAATCGACATAGTTATATTTTCTTTTGTTTTTGAAAACCATTTTCTTCCCTTTGTACCAATTCCATTTGTTTGATTATCAGTAATTATAATAGTTCCATTTTTTATTTGTTTATTTTTAACTAAATATTTTGCAAGCAATTGTGTTGAATCTAATTCTTCATAATATATAACTTGCTTTCCTAATATTTTTGTTTTTGCGTTTTTTATTTTATCTATTTCCATGTTTTCCATCTCCACTTTTAGTAGTTTAACATAAGTTCATATTTTTTACAAACCATAATTAAAACCATATCTATTAGGCTGTACAATACTGCTTGATGCTGAAATTGTAATAAATTTAATTGAATAAATATCTGCATAAACTAAAGAATCGTTTTCAAATGAACGAAGTAAAATATAACTTGCCCCAACATCTTCTAATATTCCTATTCTGTCTACTAAGTTATTTGTTCCAATTAAGAATTCTACTCTCATTAATTTTCCTATGTTTTGTCTTAAAAAAGCTGGTGTATAAATAGGATTTGTAAGAATTTCTGGTGAATTGGAGTTAATCTCTACTTGTCTATTTTCTCTTTTGTTAGTAATAGAATCTTTACTTTCTTCCATGTTTCCTCCTTTTATTTAAGTATTAGAATATAAAGGTGTTGGCCTATAAAAACAATGATCACCATATCTTGTGTGGAATGTGCCTGATCCGTTTCTCGGAAAAGTATTATCACAAGTAGGTTTAAATGGATTTAAATACCATAGGCATTCTCCAATTTCATTTAATTTATTTCCAGATAATGCCCAATCTGCTATTTGATAATGTATTTCTGTAGGATTCATGTTATATATGTTTTGAGAATTATATGTTCCAAAAAGTGTTTCTGTCGCACAATCAAATTGTCCTGCTTGAAAAATTATATTTCTTATACTTCCACCTTGTGATATCCTTGCGTATTCACCATCTGCTGCATTTACTCTATTCATAACAACTGTAGCTACAGCCTTCATGCCATTATCTCCTTCTCCTCCTGCTTCACATTCTATGATTCTTGCTAATAATTCTCTCTCGGAATATGCCAATTTTATCACCTCTTTGATATTATATGAACAATAAGTTTTTTTGATAAAAAAATAATAAGTATTTTTTATACTTATTATTTTAATTTAGCAATTAAGGCTTTTATTTTTATTCCTTCATTTAAAAACATTTTTTCATGCTCTGTTTCTATATTATCCCAAAAATTACCTTCACTATGTAAATCATATGTCTTTTTGATAATTTCAAAGCCTGATTCTTCAAAATATATTAAACTAGATTCAAATAATCCATCATCATCTGTTTTAAAATATATTTCTCCTTCTTTTGATAAAAATTCTTTATATTTTTCAAGTTGTCTTGAATGTGTTAATCTCTTTTTTCTATGCTTTCCTTTTGGCCATGGATTACAAAAATTAATATATATCCTTTTTATATCATCTTCTTTATTTAACATTAATAGTATTCTTTCTATATCAAATCTTGTAAGTATTAAATTATCAACATCTCTATTTTCTAATTTATATTCTTCTTCTACATTTCTTTTGGCTAAACCTAACATTGCATCTACTAAATCTATTGCAATGTAATTTATATTATAATTTTTGACTGCAAGTTTTGAAATAAACTGACCTTTTCCACATCCTAATTCTAAATGTATTGGATTTTTATTATTATTAAAATTATTTTTCCATTTTCCTTTATAGTTATCTGGATTATCTATATAAAACTTGCTTGCTTCTAATTCTGGTCTAGCCCATGGTTTATATCTTATTCTCATGTGATTCTCCTTATTATAATTATCTATATTATAAGCATAAATATTTTATCATAAAACCTAAAAGATTACTAGATTTTATCTAATAATCTTTTAGGTTTGACTTTTAGGATTATCATTTCTATCAATATCAGTTATTGTAATTTCATTTTTAGAATTACTAAAATAATATTGATTTTCATGTTCTTCTTTTTTTAATAAAGAATATCCTTTTTGTTCTTGTTCTTTAATTAAATTATCATATTTTTCTTGCTGTTCATCTTGCTTTCTTATGCTTATAATAGTATCTCTTATTGTAAACACAAATATTATTTCTACAAAAATACAAGAAATAGTATTTCCAAGACTATCAGTTTTTAAATATATGAATAATCCAATTAAAGTTGGTGTTACTATACATAGTAAGTTTAATAAAAATTTTTTTATTTGCTTCATGTATTACCTCCTTAAAATATTATATTTTACTATTGATGTTAATTATATTATGTAAAAAGGATTCTACAATTTATCTTTAATATTATAACATAAATTTTATATAAAGTAAAAGACTATTAGAAACTTCTAATAATCTTTTACTTCTGCTTTTACTGTTTAATCGTGCCTTTTTTATTTATGGTTACGCTTCTTCCTTCGACATCAGAAAATTCATACCAAATATCGTCATTACTATATGTATTTCCAATATAGGTATATTCTTCATCTTCATCTGATGTTACTAATTTCAACAACTTATATACTTTAATATCTTCTATAATAAGACTTAGAATATACTTTATTAAAGAAAAAATTAAAGTAATTATCGCTGCACTGCAAAGGATTCTATATTCCGGAAAAAATAATACAGCTATATCTACAGATATAATTGTTACCGAAATATATGCTATTCTCGTACATAGTAGTATATTTTCTTTGCATATTAATTTATACATTGATATGCTTAAAATGCAAAAAAAGATGAAAAACATACTACCTAAAAATATAGAGATTTTAGTGTACCCCAGTTTTCGTAATAACATCTCTCCTAAAGAACAAGCAAATAAGGCATTTACTATAAAGCATAAGATAAAATAAGTTTTTTTATTCATATAAAAACTCCTCCTTTTAAAACATTCGTTTTACAATAGTTGCTTATTTTTCCTAATGAAAAAAATAGGAATATAAAAATTTAACATTTTTATTATACCATATTTATAGCTTAAATGCAATAAAAGGATAAAGTATGATTGTACTTTATCTTTTATTTTATATTTTCTATGCAATATTTATTATATAAGCTCTTAATATTTTTCCTCGTCATAACTTTATTTATACCATCTCTACTTATTTGAGTAAATACTTCTGTTAGTAAATTTGCTGTTTTTTCATTTATTTTAGTTTTATCCGTTTGCTTATTCCAATATTCTAATGGGTTACTTTGTTTCCAGTCTTTTCCATTATAAATTATACCAGCTGCTATCCTATCACATATCATTTCTGCTGCATACTTATATGGCATTATTGGTATATTAGGTAATACTGATAAATCTACCCAATATTCATGATGATGTCTATTTCTTCCTTTATGATGAAGCCAAGCTTTAGAATATCCATTTATCCTTTTGCATTCTACTATTGGACTTTTCTTTCCATTATAATATTTTATACTTTCAAAAAATTCAGTCGGTGAGTATTTTGATAAATCATGTATTAGTCCTCTTATCGGCATACCTAATCTTAAACATAATTTAAATACTACCCATTTATGTTTTGTAATTAAACAAAAATGTTTTATTGCATTTATAAATAACATAGTTATACCTCTTTCTTTTGACATTATATATTATAAAAATAGTTTTTTCAACAAAAGTATTTGTATTTTTATTTTTTTGATTATATAATATCTTTATTAAGGAGTTTTTATGAGTTTAGAATATATAGTAAAAAGTAATGATAAATATAAAAGTGTAAATGATGTGCTTAAAAAAGAATTTCATATTTCAACGAGATTACTTTCTAAAATAATTAGATTACAAAAAGTATTAGTTAATGGTAAAGTATCTGATACAAGGAATACAATTAATTTTGGAGATAAAATAACTATATTGTTCGACTATGAAGAACAAAGCGAAAATATTATACCAACAGAAATGAATTTAAATATTATATATGAAGATGATTCTCTTTTGGTCTTAAATAAACCTGCAGGTATTCCTGTGCATCCTTCTATGGCACATTATACTAACTCTTTAAGCAATGCCATTAAATTTTATTTTGAAAAGATAAAATTAAAGAAGAAAATAAGACCTGTTAACAGACTAGATAAAGATACTTCTGGTATAGTTGTATTTGCGAAAAACGAATATATACAAGAATGTTTAATAAATCAAATGGCAAATAATACTTTTAAAAAAGAATATATTGCAGTAGTGGATGGAATACTTAATAAAAAAAGTGGAATTATAAATAAATCTATTGCAAGAAAAGAAAATAGTATTATTGAAAGATGTGTATCAACATATGGAAAACCTTCAATTACAAATTATAAAGTAATAAAAGAATATGAAAATTACTCAGTTGTAAAATGCAATTTAATAACTGGTAGAACTCATCAAATACGTGTTCATTTTTCCTTTATTGGCCATCCTATACTTTCTGATACTTTATATGGAAATATATCTAACTTAATAGATAGGCAGGCTCTTCATTGCTATAAACTAAGTTTTATACATCCTATATTAAAGAAAGAACTTTATTTGACTGCCCCTCTTCCTCTAGATTTATTAAAATTTTTCAACTAATATATTTATCTTTTTATTTTATTGTGATATAATATTTATGTAACTTTAGTAAAACTAATTTTATAGGAGGTAATAGCATGGATCGGAAAGAATCAACAATAATTAGAGTTAGAGGAACATTTTTTACAAATGATTCTGTTTTATTCAACGCTGACTTGGAAGTCGCAGACATAATTGTTAAAGGTGGCTTGAAAGTTGATGGAAATCTAACATCACGGAAAATCGATCTTGATGAAGATGGTGATTTAGAGGTTTATGGTGCAGTCAATGCATATGGTGATATTAAAGTCAATCATGGAAATATTTTAATACAATCAGATTGTGAGTGCTTTTCTATCTCAGCTAAAGGTCTTGTGTGTATTGGCGGAAATTGTAAGTGTTCTTCAATAACAGCTCAAGATGATGTTGCCATTTATGGCGTCTTTTTTGGAAATATTGAAGATATCATTGTTCCAGAAGGTCATCATGTATATATTAATGGAAAGCAAGTTAAATAATTACCTTATCAAAACGATAGGAATTCCTATCGTTTTTTAATTTTTATCTTAATTTATTTTAGCATATTAATTTACTTTTAAAAAATAATATGATATAATAATTGCGTTGCTTATAAATAAGCAGTAAAAGGAGGTAAATTAAATTATGCGGAATGCTAAAAAAACTAATTCGAAAAGTTTTATAAAAATTAAAGGAGATTTTGTTGTAGAAACAAATACGCCTTTGGTTTCTATCTATGCACACAATATTTATTCTACTGGTGATTTAGAAGTAGATGGAGAAATCATAGCAAAAAATATTACAACTAAGGAATCTTACAATAAATCCGGAAATCTTGATGTTACAGAATCAGTAAAAGTAGAATGTAATATTATTACTGCTGGAAATGTAAATATATTGAAAGATTGCTGTTGCAAAAAAATTGAATCTGAAGGTTCAATTTCGATTTCACGTGATTGTAAATGTGATTTGATTAAAGCTAATGGAAGTGTATACATTAAAGGAAAATGTAGTTGCAAGATCGAATCTATCATTACTCCACCAGGTGCAGAAGTGTTTATAGATAATAAATTTATTCGAAGATAAGTACGCATATATTTGCCACGAAAAAACGATAGGTATTTCCTATCGTTTTTCATATATAAGTAAATCTATAAGCCGGGTTCTGTCATTTAAAGTAGTCATTTATCTAGGATATATATTGCTATATATCTCAAGCCACTCAATTTAAGAAGGCGTCGAGCAGACTTAATCTTCTTTTTTAGGTGTTGCTCCAGATGGGGTTTACATTGACCTAATATGTCACCATATTAGCGGTAAGCTCTTACCTTACCTTTTCACCCTTACCTAAAACTTTAGGCGGTTATTTTCTGTTGCACTTTCCTTAAGGTTACCCTCACTAGACGTTATCTAGCATCTTTGCTCTATGGAGCCCGGACTTTCCTCTCATACATTCTTTCGAATTGTATCAGCAACTACTTAATTTACTCTAAAACTTATTATATCATATAGAATTAAATTCTTCTAGTAGATTTTTGTATTTAATTAAAAAAACCTCTTTATCTTTTAGTTTAGTTACATTTTTTAATTCATTTAACATTATATATCCCTTATTAACACTATATGTTGTACTATTATCATCAATATCATTTAAAATATTAGAATATTCTTCAATAGCACTATCTATATATCTTGATATCTTATTCCAATCTCCAGTATCTAATATACTATATGCATTAATAACATTTGTTTTTGTTTTTATTAAGCTTGTATAAGTTTTGTCATCACAAACAATATCTAAGTATTTGGGTAAATAGTTATATAACCTGGATAAACCTATTAATGTCTTTTCTTTATTTTCCTCTTTTACAGCAATAGTAAGCTTATCTAATTCATTATTAAAATTTAAAATTTCATCTTGATTTGTATTTAGACTATAAAGATCAAGTGTTATTGTTGGAATTGATGAATACATTATTTCTACTTCATCTTTAATTTGTTTCCAATCAACATCATTATTAGTGTTTGATAATGTACTTGTTTTTTCTAATGTATATTTATTATTGCTCTGAGATTCACTTTGCTCAGATTCTCCATTACTTTGACTTTTTTCTCCTCCTTGCGATCCACTACTAGAACCCTCTTTAGAGTTTTCAGAAGAGCTATTATCATTACTTTTATCTGTTGATTTACTAGAATCTGATGTTTTATCTTCTTCTATTTTACTTGTAGTTATTTTATAATTTTCATATTTTATATTATTTATAGAATTTGCTAAATTTATTATTCTATTTTCTAAGTATTTCACTTCAGATACAGCTTTTTCTTTATTATTATTATCTTTATTTGAACATCCAGTTAATGTAAAAACTAAAAAAAATAGAAATAATATAAAGAAAAACAATTTTAACTTTTTCATAATATCACCTTACTTTATATTATTTACTATTTTTATATATTTATTCTAACAACTATTTAATCTATTATATACTTAATATTTTGTGTTGTTTCAAAATATTGAATATTTTCATTAAGCCACTCTTTTGTTGGTTCATTACCTTCTCCAAATGTTTTTGTTAAATCTATTCCTAAGCAATATTCTATATATGAAGTGTCTTGTGGTTGTGCTAGAATAGTTGTATAAAATCCAAAATATCCATCATTTGCAGTAGCTTCAATTTTAGCTCTATCTAATATATCTCCTGTTATTGTATATTCTCCAGGAACATATTTTATAAAAGTATACCATGTTGCACCATCACCATATGCACCAACACCATTATGTGTAGCTCCTCCTACTCCAAATTTATACGAATCTGATGGTACTTTTGCTTTAATCATAAAATAGAATTTATGATTATTAGTACTACTATCAAAAACTTTTGTGGATGTGCCTGCAATAGGACCTTTATCATTTGTAAGTATAGTACATTTTAATTTTTTATTTTCAACCTTAAGCTCAGAAAATTTTGGATACCTCGTTCCCCAATCGCCTTGCCCATTCAAAAAATTATTAGTAGTAATAATGTTATTTGCAGTATAATTACCATAAACTTTTACCTTTCTTGTTTTCGTAATTGGTCCAACTAAGTTTTCAATTGTATATGATATTTCGTAAGTTTTTACTTTAGTAGTATCAAGTGTATATGGTAATTGTACTTGTTTTCCATCTACAGTAACAACTATATTATAATCTGTGTCTGAATTTATGTTATATATATCAGTATTTTGTATATTATATTTTGTATTTGTTAAGATTTCTTCTGTTTGTTTTATATCAAATGTTGGAAGCATAACTTTTTCATTGTGTATTTTTTTTATATCATCATCTGTATAACTTGTCTCATAACTTGATTTTATTTTTGAAAATTCTAAATCTTGTGATTGATATTTGGATATACTACTTGCATATGCTATAAAAGCAATTGATATAAAAAATATTACCGCAATTAAAACAAAAAAAGTTATAGAACCTTTTTGGCTTTTTAGTTTGTTTATTATCATATGTTTCTCCTTAACTTTTATTATACTTATATTCTATATTTATATTAGTTTTTTTTCAAGCATTTTTATAAATTAAAAATGAAAAAATTGTAAGTATATTAATTTTTAAAAAAATCATAATAATATCAGAGGAGATTTTTTATTGTGATAGCATCTGTAAATTTTTATAGTGATATAAAAGGTGAAATAAATAAGTTCTTAAGTAAGTATTATGAAACTGAACTTGATATCCCAGAAAGTTTAAAATGGGAAAAAGAATATAGAAATCCTATCGAAATCGCTGAAATTGTTGGTACTTTCATAGATAATAATGAAAAATATAAAATTAATATGTGGATTAGTTTAGATAATGGTATCTTTATAAATGTTACTAACAACAATGCTAATGAAATTATTAAATATTTGTATGAAAGATTTCCTTACTAAAAAGCGTCTCTATTTGTTTTAGAGGCGCTTTTGCTTTACAACTCATCTATTATATCTTCTGAAACTTCTGTAACCTCAGCAATTAAATCAATTGGTAATGTCTCATATGTTGTTACATTTGAATTTTTTAAATTATATTCACACTTTTTATATTATAATTTTTCTATTTCTTTTTTTGTTAATCCGGTTGTTTCCATTATTACACTAATAGGGAAATTTTTGTTTTTCATATTTTTTGCTATCTCTAGTTTTTCTTCTTTTTTTCCCTGCTTTATCCCTTGCTTTATTCCTTGTTTTATTCCTTTTTGTTCTCCTTCATTATATGCATTCTTCTTCAGTGTGTTTTCTTCATATATCGCACTTTTTCTTATCCATGCTAATTCTTGCATTTCTTCATCTTCACTTATTTCTTCTAATTTTTGCTTCGCTTCTTTTATTACTTCATTTTTCTCCATAATCTTTTTCACCCCTTCTGATTCTGGATCTTTTATAAATTGTATCCATTCCTTTAATTTATCTTCATTACATCCTTCTATTTCTTCTAATTTTTCCAATTCTATTATATGTAGTTCAAATTTCTCTGTCAATACCTTAGTTCTGTATTCATCTTCAATTATTTTCCATTTTGTATGATACTTTAATTCTTTCAAATCTTTCAAATTTTCATTTGTTAAAAGTATTACTATTGTTCTTTCTAGAATAGTATAATCTTCACCCTTATTTAATTCTTTTACGTACATTTTTCCCCAATAATATAGTATTCTTTCTATTAAGTTTCCATGATTTATCATTTGCATTTCTATATCACAATTTTCGTTTTTGTTAATTTTTGCAACTACATCTAAAACACTTAACTTATTATTTATTGTTTCTCTTTTTAGCATTTGTGTTCTTCCTAAATCAATATCTGTTATTTCTTCGTTTAATATTGTTTTTAGTAATTCTTTTGTTATATTTTCATTACCCTCCTCTCCAAATAATTTTTGAAATACTACGTCATATTTTGGTGATAGTAGTATCTTTTGTTGAATTCCATTTATCATATAACCTCTTTCTGCTTATTTTAGTGCACTTAAAATAGCTTTATTTATTTGTACTAAATCTATTATTGAAAAATTAAACATTTATTATTTATCTATTTATTTTATCTTATTTGAAAATTTAAGATTAAAACTTTTGAATTAACTTCTCTTGATTAAAATTTTAAAAATATAAACATGCACTTAAAAATTTAGTACATGTTTATGTTATACATTATTTATATAGTTTTTTCAAGTAATTTTTGAATTTTATTTAATATTTTTCTTTTTTGTTTTTGTTTCTTCTGTCTTCTTTTCAATTTTCTCGCCTTTTTCTTTTGCTATTTCTTCTGATTTTTCTATTTTGTTTTCTAGTAATTTTCCAGTCTTTTCTTCATCTTGTTTTTCGCCACATACTGGACAAAATCTAAAATCTTTTTCAATTTTAGATGCACAATTCATACATTGCTTTTTGTCTTTTAAACTTAAGACTTGTTCTAAATATGTTTCAATTTCTGCAGATAAAATATCAATTTTAGTACATTCTTCTTCTAGTTCTTTTTTTATATTTATGTTTTCATCTAATACATGTTTTTCATAAACTTTTCTGCCTATATCTTTATAAATATCTTCAATTTCTGATTTATTTTCATTCATTTTCATTTTTAATTTAGCTTCTTGTGCTATTTTACCTGTCTTTTCAGCAGTTATTTTATATGTTTCACTTGCTTTTTTACCTAATTTGTCAAAAAAATCCATATCAAACTACCTCCTATTTATATATTATGTGCATCATCTTATATTTTATTCAAACTTTTTGTCTCTTGTCATTAAAATATCTACTCCTACTTTTGGATCTAATCTACCTTGTAACATTTCGTATACAGCACTTATAATTGGAACTTCTACATTATATTTATCAGCTAACTTTTTGGCAACCTCTATATTATCAACACTTTCAATTGTCATTCCAACTTCTTTTTTAGTTTCTTCTAAAGTTTTACCTTGACCCATTAATTTTCCTGCTCTTCTATTTCTACTATGTTCACTAAGGCATGTTACAATTAGGTCTCCAAGTCCACTCAAACCATAAAATGTATTTTTATCTCCTCCGAAGTTCTACCCCTAATCTTGAAATTTCAGTTAGTCCTCTTGTAATTAGTGCTGCAAAAGCATTATCTCCAAGCCCTATTCCAGCTGCAACACCAGCACAAAATGCAATTATATTTTTTAAAGCTCCACCTAATTCTACACCTTTTACATCTTTAGATGTATATATTCTCATTTTAGGGCTCATAAAAGTATCTTGAACTTCTTGTAGAACATCATCATGTTTTGAAGCTACGACTAAAACTGTTTGAATTAAAACTGATACTTCTTCTGCATGGCTAGGTCCTGATAAAACACCAATTTTAGAATTTGGCATTTCTTCTTCAATTACCTCGTCTAGAGTTTTTAAAGTCTCACTTTCAAAACCTTTTGAGCAAATTATTATTGGTTGACTTGTTACATATTCTTTATATTCTCTTACTATATTTCTCGTAAATTTTGATGGTGTAACATGCAAAATAAAATCTGTTCCTTCTATTGCCTCTTTATAACTTGTAGTACATATTATATTTTGAGGTATCTTTGCATTAGGTAAAAACTTACACTTTTTTTCATTATTTATTAAATCAGCTTCTTCTTGAAGAAAAGACCATATTTTTATATTGTTTCCTAAGTTCGCTAAATAAATACCTAGTGCAACTCCCCAACTTCCGCTTCCAATTATAGCTACATTTTTCATACTTCTTCTCCTTATTTTGTATTTTTAAAACTAATTTTGTTTTCTGTACCATTTAATAATCTTTTAATATTTTCTCTATGATTAAATGCAACAATTAAAGCTAAAATAATACTATAAATTAAATATCCACTTCCCTCTGTTACTATAAAGTTTTCATGGATAAATAATGTAAGTACAGGAAATAATATTGCTGCAGCCATAGATCCAAGAGAAACCATTTTTGTAAGTATTATTAATATTAATGCAAACACTAAACAAATTAGACCTATTTTCCAATTTGTTATAAGTAAAACACCTAGTGATGTTGCAACACCTTTTCCACCTTTAAACCCAAAAAAAACTGGGAAAGTATGTCCAATTACAACTAATATTCCTGCAATCTGTACAAGTAAAGATTTATCACTATTTTTAATAATATTTCCTACAACTATTGCTATACCTATTGCAATTACTCCTTTTAAAATATCACATATTAATGTTACAGCAGCTGCTTTTTTTCCAACAGACCTTAACATATTAGTAGTTGCTGCAT
>CAZSMG010000012.1:0-28283 GCA_964608075.1 uncultured Clostridium sp.
TTAGGCTTTGGAACAGCAATATAATCTTTAAATCTACCAGGCATTGGACTATATAGTTCGTGAACTACACCAAGTGCTGCATAACAATCTTTTACAGAATTAACTAAAATTCTAAGTGCAAATAAATCATAAATCTGATCTAAATTTTTATTATCCCTTTGCATTTTTTTATATATACTATATAAATGTTTAGCTCTTCCTGTAACTTCTGCATCTATTCTTTGATTTTTTAATTGAATTCTTATATCTTCAATTATCTTCTCTATAAATTTTAGTCTTTCCTCTCTTTTCTTATTTATCCCTTCTACTAATTCTTTATATTCTTCTGGATATAAATATTTAAATGATAAATCTTCTAATTCCCATTTTATAGAATACAGACCCAATCTATTTGCAAGTGGTGCATATATTTCCATTGTTTCTTTAGCATTTGCAATTTGCCTATCTGCTTCTAAGAATTTTAGAGTCCTCATATTATGAAGTCTATCAGCAAGTTTTATTATAATTACTCTAATGTCTTTTCCCATTGCTAAAAACATTTTTCTATAATCTTCAACTTGTTTTTCTTCTAATGTTGCAAATTGCATTTCACTAAGTTTTGTAACACCTGCTACCATTTCTGCAATTTCTTCTCCAAATTCTTCTTTCAAATCTTCATTTTTTAAATCAGTATCTTCAACAACATCATGAAGTAAAGCTGCACATATTGTACTATCATCTAATCCTATATCTGCTAAAATATATGCAACATTTACAGGGTGAATTATATATGGTTCCCCAGATTTTCTAGATTGTTTTTTATGTTTTTCGTATGCCAAATCATATGCTTTCATTATTAATTTAGTATCTACTTTTTTCGTTTTTTCTTTCTTTTTTGCAATTACATCTTCTATCGTTATTTCTTTTTCTTGCATGATTTTTCACTTCCTCTTTATCTATAGTTATATTGATTTCATAATATCTTTTAGATTTATTTGTAAGTTATCTACGCCACCGAATGTATTTACCTCTAAAATTCCCACAATATCTACTTTATCACCTATTAAATATTCTTGTGATAAATAACCCATATTAAATCCTATTGCATTTATTATATTACTATTATCTTTTAATGTTAACTTTAAATGCTTTCCTTCTGATAATGCTCTTATAGAATCTATTTTTAAATTCCTATATACAAATAAAGGCATTTTATTTCCTTCACCAAAAGGCTCTAATACATTTAAGCTTTCTACAATATCTTTATTTACTTGATTTAAATTAATTTCTGCATCTATATTTACTATTGGAACTATTTTTGATATATCATAATCTTTTGCAATTTTCTCTAAACTTTCTTTAAAGTCTTCTATTTTGTTCTTTTCTAATGTTACACCAATTGCCATAGAATGTCCACCAAATTTTAATATATTTTTATTACATTTACTTAATGCATCATATAAATCAAACCCTGGTATACTTCTTCCAGAGCCTTTTCCGATTTTTTCATCATAGCATAATAAAATACTTGGCTTGAAATATAAATCTGTTATTTTAGAAGCTACAATTCCTATAACGCCATGATGCCATCCACTTCCTCCGACTACTAAAACATCATTTTCATTTAAATTATTTTCTTCAATTTGTTCTACTGCTTCATTATATATATTTTTTTCGATATCTTGTCTTTTTAAATTATACCCATTTAGTTTTACTATTAATTCATTTACTTCATTTTTATCTTTAGATAAAAACAACCTTAAAGCATCTTCTTGGAATCCCATTCTACCACAAGCATTAATTCTTGGTGCAACACCAAATGATATTGTATTAGAATCAATTTTTGTATATCCTGATGCATCTATTATAGCTTTTAATCCTAAGTTTTTAGTTTGTTTTACTAATTTTAGCCCAAGCTTAGTAATTACTCTATTTTCATCAACTAAAGGAACTATGTCTGATATTGTTCCAATACATACAATATCTAAGTATTTTAAATATTCTTTTTCCTCTAATTTTAATTTTTGTCCTATTGCTTGTATTAATTTAAATACAACGCCAACTCCTGCCAGTTCTCTAAATGGATACTTATTATCTTTTCTTTTTGCATCAACAACTGCTAAGCAATTTGGGATTTTATCTCCTGGTTCATGATGGTCTGTTACTATTGTCTCTAATCCAAGCATATTTGCATAATCTATCTCTTCAATTGCAGATATTCCACAATCTACTGTTATCATTAAATCATAATTTTGTTTTGTAATTTCATCAAGTGCATTCTTATTTAAACCATACCCTTCAAGTAATCTATTTGGAATATATGTATCAACATTTAATCCTCTTTCTTCTAGAAAGCTTTTAAGTATAGTTGTACTTGTAATCCCATCTACATCATAATCTCCATATATTATAACTTTTTCATTTTTTTCTATAGCTTTTAAAATTCTATCTACTGCAATTTCCATATCAGGCATAAGATTCGGATTATGAAAATCATTCCTTGTTGGATTTAAAAATACCTTTATATCTTCATCTTCTACAATTCCTCTATTTACTAATATTGTAGACAATAATTTATTTATATTATGTTTTTTTGAAATTTCTTCTACTTTTTCTTCGTCATATTCACAAAATTGCCACTTCTTATTCATTATTTTCTCCCAATTAAATTTTTTTACATTGTATACTAAGTTATTATTTTTTTAAATACTTTTTAATATTTTTTTAAAAAATATTTAAAAATAGTCTTTAAAATAAAAATTAAAGAAAAACTAAATATTATAATTGATAAAATCTGTGAAATTCTAAATGTACCTAACATCAAACTATCTGTTCTTAACCCCTCTATAAAAATTCTAAAAAAAGAATAAATGAGTAAATATATAGCTGTAATTTCTCCTTTAAATCTTCTTTTATTTCTAATATTATAAAGAATTAAAAATATTAAAAAAGTAATAATAGATTCATACAAAAAGCAAGGATGTACCTCTATATATTTTTCATTTTCAAAAATTCCCATTTTAAAAAATGAATTAGTTTGTATTCCATATGCTTCTACATTTATAAAATTTCCAATTCTTCCTATTGCTTGTCCAATTGCTAAATATGGACAAATATAATCTAAAACATCTAATAAATTTAACTTTTTAATTTTGCAATAAATTATAATTGATATAACTGCTCCTATTATTCCTCCATAAATTGCAAGTCCCCCTGTTGCTATATTAATTACTTCCAGTGGATTTTGTAAATAATATTTAAAATTAAATAAACAATAATATAATCTTGCACATATTATTGAAATAGGCATTACAATTAATAAAATCTCAAATATATTTTCAAATTTAATTCCATATTTACCATCATCTTTTTTTAAAAAAATAGTAGCAATTATTATAGCTAAAACAATAATAATTGCATACCAATATATATTAATTCCTAATATTTTAAGAGCTATATTAGAAATTTCAAATTTTAAATTTAAGTTAGGAAAAGATACAAATTTCAATTATACATCCCCCAATTTACCTATAGTAAAATTCTATATATTATTTCATTTAAATAATAATTACAATTGATACAACTTTTCATAAATTTTATAATCTCTTAAAATCTTCCTTACATAATTATTAGTCTCTTTATATGGCACATTTTCTATATCTGAACCATCCCTTTTTATAATACCTTTTTCAATCCAATTATCTATATTACCTGTACCTGCATTATATGCTGCTAAAGCTACTTCTTTATTATCATATTTTTCTATTAATTCTGATATATATTTTACCCCTAAATTTATATTAATATTAGCTTGTTTTAAATTATTTTCATTACAAATAAGATTTGCGCTTTTACTAACTTGCATTGCTGTTGATGGCATAAGTTGCATTAGACCTGTAGCACCCTTATTTGAAACAGCACCTTCATCAAAGTTACTTTCTGCTTTTATTACTGCATATATTAGGTTCTTATCTACCTTATATTCTTCTGAAAATTTTGATACATATTCTTCATATTTTGTTGGATATATCTTTTTTAATATTATGTTTTGTATTTTGATAATCCCAAATAAAATGTAGAATATAAATATTATTATTAATACTATAAATAATGTTTTTCTTAATATCTTTAGCACAATTATTCTCTCCTTATAACTAATCTGTTGTATATTATTTGCATTCATACCAATTTTTAGCTTCCGAAATTTCTGCAATTAATGGCACATCTAATTTTATAGCACTTTCCATACTTTCCTTTAAAATTTTCTTTACCTTATCTTTTTCTTCTTCTAAAGCTTCTATCATCATTTCATCATGTACTTGCAATATTATTTTTGATTTTAGATTATTTTCCTTTAAAGCTCTATATACATTTATCATTGCAATTTTCATTATATCTGCAGCAGTACCTTGTATAGGTGTGTTCATAGCAGCTCTTGAGCCAAATTGTCTAACCATATAGTTGTTTGATTTTAATTCTGGAATATATCTTCTTCTATTAAATAAAGTTTCTACATATCCTGTTTCTTTTGCTTGCTCTGTAATACTTGTCATAAATTGCCTTATGCCTGAATATTTTTCTATATATTGATCTATATATTCTTTAGCCTTCTTTCTTGAAATTCCTAATTGTTCACCAAGCCCGAAATCGCTTATTCCATATACAATACCAAAATTAACAGCTTTTGCATCACTTCTTTGTTCTTTTGTAACTTCATCTATTGGAATACCTAGAACTTTTGATGCAGCTTGTTTGTGTATATCTTCATTATTATTAAAAGCTTCTATCATATGCTTATCTTTAGATATATGTGCCAAAACTCTTAACTCTATTTGAGAATAATCTGCATCTAAATACACTTTTCCGTTTTTCTGGCTTAAATACTTTTCTTAACCTTTTTCCAAGTTCAATTCTTGTAGGTATATTTTGAAGATTTGGCTCAGTTGAACTTATTCTTCCAGTAGCAGTTATTGTTTGATGGAAAAATGAATGTATTCTTTTAGTTTTTGGATTAATATATGGTATTAATCCTTCTACATAAGTTGAATTTAATTTAGTAAGTTGTCTATATTCTAATACTTTTTCAATTACAGGATGTTCTTGTCTTAATTTTTCTAAAACATCAACATCTGTTGAATATCCACTTTTATTCTTATTAAATATTGGAAGTCCTAGTTTTTCAAATAAAATCTCTCCTAGTTGTTGAGTTGAATTTATATTAAATTCTACTCCTGCTAAATCATATATTTCTTTTGTAAGAATTTCTAAATCTTGTTTTAATTCATCTCCAAATATATCTAATTCCTCTTTATCTGCATACATTCCATTCCATTGCATATCTGATAAAACTTCTACTGTTGGCATATCAATATTATTAAACAAGTCAATAGAATTTATTTCTTTTAATTTTAGAGTCATTTTTTCTGCCAAATTCCAAATGCTGTATGCATAAAATGCTTGTTTATATTTATCTGCATTTATTTCATTATTTAAAGAATTTGTATCGAATAAATTTATTTGTGCGTTTTGCTCTTCTACTCCGTTTGATAATAGATATTCATTTACATTTATTTCAAGATATTTTTCGCACAAATTATCAATTAGATATTTTCCGTCTGATGGATTTAATATATATGAAGCTACTATTACATCATATTTTATATTTTTTGGTGTAATACCCATTTGTTTTAAAACTATATACATATA
The DNA here is from genome assembly GCA_964608075.1 of uncultured Clostridium sp. Lineage (GTDB taxonomy): Bacteria > Bacillota > Clostridia > TANB77 > CAG-508 > CAG-269. The sequence goes on from CAZSMG010000012.1 coordinate 5,686, forward strand.
ATTAATTTCATATCCATATTTTTCTATGGTCTCATCTTCAAATATCTCTTTAAGCATATTTTGAAAATCTTGGTCTCTATTTTTTATATAATATACCTCTTTTTCTTTATAATTATATATGCTAATTGAAGTTATATTACTTTTTATAATTTGTTCTTGATTTTGACTATCTTCTAATCCAATATAGTATACTAACTTTCCTAATTCTTTAACTTTATTTATTACATCTTTCATAGAAATTGTATCATTAATTTTAAATAAACTTTTTAAATCTTTATTTTCTTCTGATACAATATCATCTGACAAATTAAATCTTTCGATATATCTTTTGAAATTTAAAGTTTTAAATAATTCTAGTACATCTTTTTTATTCCATTCTTCTACTTTAAAATTATCTAAATTATCTTCTATTGGTACTTCTAAATTAATTGTTCCTAGTGTTTTAGAAAGGAACGCTAAATCTTTATTTTCTACTAATTTTTCTCTTTGTTTTCCTTTTAAATCATCTTCGTTTTTTTCTAACTTTTCATATAAGTTTTCTATTGATTTATATTTTTGAATTAGTGTTAAAGCAGTTTTCTCTCCAATACCTGGCACACCAGGAATATTATCAGAAGTATCTCCTTGCAGACCTTTTACTTCTATTAATTGTTTTGGCTCTAACCCATATGTTTCTAATATCTTATTTTTATCAAATAATTCTGTTTCTGTTTTTCCCATTTTTGTTCTAGGAATTCGTATTGTTATATTATCACTGGCTAATTGAAATGTATCTCTATCTCCAGATAAAATAGTTACATCTAATCCCTGTTTTTCTCCATATTTTGCAAGAGTTCCTAAAACATCATCTGCTTCATAACCTTCTTTTTCTATAACATCTATATTCATTGCTTTTAAAACTTCTTTAATTATAGGCATTTGCTGTGCTAATTCATCAGGCATTCCATGTCTATTTGCTTTGTATCCTTCATATAATTTATGCCTTGCAGTTGGAGCTTTTAGGTCAAATGCTACAACTAAATACTTTGGGTCTATATCTTCCAATATTTTAAATAATATAGATAAAAATCCATATACCGCATTTGTATATCTTCCGTCATTTGTCATTAACATTTTGCTTCCCATAATTCCATAAAATGCTCTGTTCATTATACTATTTCCATCTATTAAAACTAACTTGTCCAATTTAACCTCCTACTAGTAAACTTATTACTTATCTTTTTTCTATTGTTATATAATACAAATAATATCATACCTATAATTAAAATTAAATAAAATTGTACTCCATATCTCCAATTTTCTCCATGTATTAAAAATACTGAATTAGAATATAAACTAATTAATCCTGTTTGTACAATTAATTTAATATTTGGTGCTTTTTGCCAAATGATAAATGGGAATAACCACATTATATACCATGGTTGAAAACTTGTTATTAATACAAATGAGAATATCATTATTAAATATAAGTTATATTGCATCTCTTTTTTTAATTTTATCTTTGGATTAAATAAAAACAATATATTTTTTAAAGCAAATGCATATATAAAAATATATAAACATATTCTTATTATTCTTTCATATCCAGCAAAATATGTTTTGATTACTAAATATAAACTTTTAGTAATCTTATTTTGTTGTTCCCATAGCCCTGAAAATACGTTTAAATCTCTAATATATAAAACATATGGTATTAGAAATATTAGAGAAAAAAACAATCCATATTGTATGCATTTTATAATTCTTAAGCTTGGTTTTTCTTTTCTATAATAATATATAATTAAAAATGGTAATATCAATATTGCAAAATATTTTATTCCTGTTGCTAATGCTAAAAATAAAACACTTAGCCATAATTTGTTCTTTTTTAGTAAAAAGTAAAAAGAGATCAGTATAAATAAAACCACAAATATATCATTATGTACATTTACTATTCCTTCTATTAGTATAAATGGATTTAATCCATAAAGCAGTACAAAAACCTTCTTTTTTGATAATTTATATATATAATAACAATTTAACATATGTATAGTTAAATTTATAAGTTTAAATACTAATAAACCAAAATCTATATTTCCAAGTGATAATTTAGAAACTATGCTACATATTAATGTCCATACAGCTCCATATATTACTATTGTTTTAGACCAATAACTATTATAGCCTTGTTGTATTATTGTATCTGAATTTAAGTCTAATTTAGAATTTTCATCTACATATTGCCTCATAGATATATAATATGGATTTTGTCCATACTCGCTATTTAATCTTCCTATTCCTAAATAATAAAATACATCTGAACTAAAAAAAGGAATTGCAAAAACAAATATAAGTGAAATTATAAAAATAAATATCATTACAGATTTCATATCTCTAAATAGTTCTTTTCGTTTCTTTATTATTAAAAAATATATTAATATTAATAAAGTTACTATAATTAAATATACTATTGTTTGTAATATTCTGTTTGAATCATCTAATAAAAACTTAAATTCTTTATTAAACCCTAAAATAGTCTTAAATTTACAAATATATATTATTGATGGAATTATAAATGTAAATGATGATACTATAAATAGTACTTTTATTAAATTAATATTTTTAATTTTGTTTATAAAATTATTTTTATCCATTATTGCTATCCTTTAATTTTTATGTTTCAATGCATACTTTATAATTTATTTAGCCATTGAAATTATATCATAATAAAAAAAAATATTCTATAAAATTACAGAAAAAAGAAGGATAAATTCTTCCTTATCCTATCGTTGACTTTTTATGTTAAATATTATATAATAATGTCACTTTATGCTTAGTAGCATTTGTATTTATATATCATACTAATAAAGTATGAAGCAAATACTTATTAAAGGAGGTACTTACCATACAATTTTAAAATATAGGAGGTAAAACGTATGGAAGGAAATATTTTTATTGATATTCCTAAATCTGGATTTCCCCGGAAAATACAGGAGGTTCCAGTTTTTCAAGAAAAATACGTCTGTAACTTAAAGGAAACCATACAGACAATAGACACGTTGTTTCTTAATGAAAAAATAAAGAAAGAACTTGAAACTAGATTAAAAAAAATTCATACCTGTATGGAAAATATACTAAAGGCTGGAGAATTTACCACTAGAAGTGCTGGAGAAATACTAGAAGAATATTATGGATTTTTGTCATTTATTTTATGTACAGATAACATTCTATATTCATCTACATTCGTAGACAACATATTAAAACCGCTTCTTTTTATAGGGGTAACTATACATAGGATGGATGTGTATGCACAGCTTTATTCTTTTCCAGTATTGACTGCTCTTTATGCTTCATATGCCTACACAGAATTGGAAGATGACTTGTTTTTGCAAAATATTTTTTTGAAACTTTTTCCCTCAAACATTTTGAGGTACTGCAGTACATTAGCAAAAACTGCTACAGAAAGTAATATGATACCAAAACCAAGTGGAACTTATGTACATTTCATAGGCATACTCCCTGAACATACTGCAGAAAAAATTATGGAAGCAATACTTTCCCATATTCAGAAAAATAATGCAGAAAACACATTTCCTATAATAGTTTTTGTATGTGGTCCATGTGACGAAAAACAAATATTAAAAACTACTATTCTTACAGAAACATTGCTTAAAAAGGAAGGATGTTTTCTACAGACTAAACTTGTATTCATTATACCAGAACACTTACCCCTTCCTGACATAAGCGAAGAAATCTTAAAAAAAGATACCCATAGTGGTATAGTTTCCGTTTCAATAAAGCATTTGAACATATTCTATAGTCCTGACACTCTTAAAGAAGCACTAAATAACTGCGACATTGTTGTTTTGGCTGGTGTAAGTACGATTCTTTCTATTCAGGAAGAACCAGTTTCAAATATGCCAATTTTAAGACAATTTTATTGCCTTAATCCCTTTGGTAAGAAATATTTACAAAATCCACAAGTTGCTGCTAAAAATTATATAGAACTTTATGGAATTTTGCTTACCGCCATAAACTCAAACATCAGAGATCCAAAAACTATGTTAGAAATTTCTATTTTGCAAACAGCAAATAGGAATATCTGCGGTGGAAATGTTCGTGCAAAGAATACATTATTTTTGTCTGGACCAGAAGTAACTATTAATAATGATTTATTTTCCATTGTATGGAAAGATATCTTTACTGAAAGTTTATTCTGTTCAGCTTTTCACGAAGATTCTTTAACAGAGATACCAGTATATGCGAATGACAATGCGGATATCATTTTCCCACTCTTTAGGTTTATAGAATGTGTCCCTGAAGCAGTACAATTTACGGAACACATAGTGGAAAAATATAATTTGGATAGCATATACATCAATGTAACATGTAATCATGAAACGATTTCGTGGAATTTTATCATAACTAAAATGGAGTCCACGGAATATAAAACAAAGATGTATTCTTCTTGTAATCCTAGCTCTTCTGAAAATATGGATAATCTATCACCTCTTTGTAACTTGCTTTTGTCTGTGTACAGGAAAAAGCATAGCTGTTACGAAGATTTTAGAAGATCACAGCTGTCTAGTCTTCTTTATACCAGTTGCAGGAGTATTGCAGGACTTGTGTTCTGTCGAAAATTGGAAACAAAACCAGAAGAAATAATTATGCAGACTAAAGAAATATGTTTTATGGAAAGACCATCAGTGCTTTTCTTCAATCAACAAAAGAAACTATTTTATGATCTTATCCATGAATTCGACAGCTTGTCACCTAGAATAATGAATGAATTCTTGATACTGAAAAGAAGTAGTAGTATAGCTTTGGACAAAAGAACATTATTAGAAAAAGCTATGCAGGCATGCGAAATAGCATGCTATAAAGAAAGCCCTCTGTACACTAACCTCGAAACATATATGTTAGGTAAGTATTACTAAAAAGTATTTGCTAAAAACCCACATCTTCTGTATTTTTAGAAGATGTGGGTTTATCTAATTAATTTGTTATATTAAATGTAATATTAATGGAATTATAAATGTAAATGATGATACTATAAATAGTACTTTTATTAAATTAATATTTTTAATTTTGTTTATAAAATTATTTTTATCCATTATTGCTATCCTTTTTATTTGGTTTATATCTTTCAAATACATAACATTTTAAATTTTCATACTATTTTACATTTATTTTTTCATTATTTCTTATAATAAACAAAACTATTGGTCTTGAAAAACCAAATGTAAAAATGCTTAGTATATTCAAAAGAACACTAAATTTTGGTGTTGCCTTTTTTATTATATTATGACTTAAGTACATATTTAAAATAAAACACAATAATATAAGTACAAATATAGCTTGTAGTATTAATGCTACCATATCTTCAGTTAAATATACTAAATTACGATAAATGAAAATGCTTAAACTTGTCAATATTATATCTAATACAAACAATGCTATCCCTACGTTATTTTTATCTGCAATTTTACCTAACCTAATTTTATTATAAATGGGTATCCATGATAAAATAGGATATTTATATTTTAATTTTTTACATTGATTATAAATAAATATACTTTCGAAAATATACTCTATTAATAATTTTATTATTAATAATAAAATTATTCCAAGTAATACCATTAATATTGTTCCACCTATTCCTAATAAAACTAAGACACTTATTCCTCCCATAACTAATCCTTCTCTCATTTATATTTTTTAATTTATCTTTATTTATTTGTTTTTGATACCTATCTTCTTCTGAAGCGTTCCTATTTAACCACTCATAATTGTGTACCCGTCATTACTCCTTAAAATAGCTTAAACTTCAATATTTATAAGCAGTTTTTCTTTATAATCTCTTTATTTTCAAGGGTATTTAAAAATTAGTGAAACACTTCATATAAGTGCGTTTTTTATTTTGTGGTTATTAATTATTTTTTATTATATTTTTTCTATATATTTATTGTATTTAATCTTTTTAATAAAATATATCTATCTAAATCATCATACATTTTAGTTTTACAAACAACTTTATAGCCTATTTTTATTAAACTTTTTAGACTAGCTGCATTATCTGGATGAACAGTTGCTAATATATATTTTTTATCATACCTATTTATTATAATCTCTTCTGCTTTTTCTGCCATTTTAGTATACAAATTATTTCCTCTGTATTCAATATCTACTGCTCCATTACCTAATTCTATGCACATATTTACATTATTTTCCAAATGTGGTTTTTTAATAATTGGATTTTCTTTTGTTAAAGTATTACATATGATAAAAAAACCAATAATTTTATTATCATCTACAGCTTTTAATATTAATCCTTTATTTTCTAATTCTTTTTTTAAAAAATTGCTATCTGTGCTCTCTATAACATACCATTGTTTATTTTCTAATTTATCCCAAATCTTTTTCTTTAATTTTACAATTTCATCTATATCACTAATTGTTGCTTCTTTTATTTGTATTTTCATTACAATACCCTCTCTACACTCTAATTAATTACTTATCTTTATCTTTTTTAAATCTTTTGAATAATATATTAAATCATTACAATGTAAATCTCCATCCCATATTTCTTTGTCATAATTATCTATAAAAAAGTTCTTTATTGTTTTTTCGTATTTATCAAATCTTTTTCTATTTGTTTACTATACCTTTCCTCCTGTGCGATAAAGCATTATGACCGCAAAATTATATATCATTTTTTAATTTTTTAGTATCTATAATAAGCTGGTCAAAATCAGAAATGTATATTCTATCTTGAATTATTCTATATTTTTCAAACTCAGTTTCTGCATGTAATTTTGCCATTTCTGCTGATATCTTTCCATTATCTTGTAAAATATCATGATCCCATAATTTTAAGAATCCATTTAATCTTTCTTCCCAATCTGCCATTGTCATTGGAATATGCCTCATTGCTTGCATCTCTGCTAAATCTAAATATGCTGATACCATTCTTTCTAGCTGTGCAATTTCATTTTCAGATAAATAATTTTTAGCAATCACTACATCATATTTATGTATTTTACTATTTGGTGTTCCTTCCCATGAAGTTAGTCCCATATTCTCTTTTTTATGATCTGCTCTATTATAAATAATTTCTGCAGCTGTATTTCCGTGATACTGCATAATGAAGTTTGTTTTGAACAGCTGTAAAAAATCTAATTGTTCCTTTTGCAGTTTTATCATAATCAATTGAGGTTGCATATATATCAGTAATCTTTTGATAAAATTTTCTTTCTGACATTCTTATTTCTCTAATGCGTTCTAATTGTTCTTCAAAATATTTCTCAGTTAAAATTGAGCCATTATTTTTTAAACGTTCATCATCCATTACCCAACCTTTTATTGTGTAATCTTTTACTATTTTGTTAGCCCATTTTCTAAATTGTACTGCTCTTTCATTATTTACTTTAAATCCAACTGCTATAATCATTTGTAGATTATAATGAGCAACATCTCTCGAAACCTCTCTATTTCCTTCTTTTTGAACTATCCCAAAATTTCGGATAGTTGAAATTTCTTCTAACTCATTATCATCAAATATCTTTTTTATATGATAATTAATTGTTCTCACATCTACTCCATAAACTATTGCCAGCATTTTTTGAGTAAGCCATATATTTTCATCTTCATATCTAACTTCTATTGAATCTGAATCATCTCCAATTGCTGCTATATATGTTAAATATTCTGCAGCGCTTGAACGAATATTAATTTGATTTTTCTTTTTAGGCATATACCATGCTCACTTCCTCTCCTTTTTATGTATTCTTTTAATGTATTAGTTGGCCATATTCTAAAATCTGTTGCTTCTTTTTAATTCACTCTATATCCAACTGCTATTATTAGGTCTAAATTATAAAATTTTGTCTTGTAATTTTTTCCATCTTTAGCAGTTAGTAAGGATTCCTTACTAACTGATTTTTCTTGTAATTCCCCTTCTTCGAATATGTTTTTTATATGCATAGTTATATTATTTCTAGTTGTATCGAATAGCTCAGCCATAGCATTTTGAGTAAGCCAAACATTTTCATCTTCAAGTCTAACTTCTATTTCAACTTGTCCATCATCAGTTGTATATATTATAATATTCTTATTAGTTTCTAATAACTTGTCAGTTGTCATAGTAATTATAATTTACATATTTGATAATTTATCAATAATAAATTTTATATTATCGGATATTGATGTTGTCCCATCAATTTTTATAATAGGACACTCAAGAGTATTAACCCATTTTTCAATATTATCATTTGACTTTAGTTTAACCTTTTCAAAAAAGTGCATTTCTGTATCATATAAATCTCCTCCTAATAGTATTCTATCTCCATATTGTTCATAAGATCTTTTCTTTACTCTTTCAAAACTTTCTTCTTTTGATATATTAATCATTATTGCACAAGTATATTTTGATACAATATTATCTCCATAATCTCCCATTACAGATGTCATAACAAAATTTTCATTTTTATTAATATCTTCTAATATTAACTTTATAACTTCATTCTTAGTGCGAGAAGAATTATACTTGTAGTTTGAATTACTTTTACTAAAATAGTAATCTTCTACATCAATAAGTTTATAATCAAGTAATCTTGCTAATTCTTTACCTAGTGTGCTTTTTCCACTACCATTTAAACCACATATAATAATTCCACTCATAATACTCAATCTCCATTATAATTTACTATTTTATAGTCATCTTTTACTTTTCTTTAAATCTTTTGAATAATATATCATATCAGTAAATTCTCATTCCATAATTTAGCTTTTTCCAAGTCTTTTTTTATGCTGCAATTATACCTTTCTTCTTCTGAAAAAATGCATCCGCAATATTTTTGCATATATAGTCCTAATTCCCTTGCTTTATTTTGGCCTTCACGAAATCCTACCCTAAAATCTCTATATAAGAATTTTAGGTCATATTTTTTTGCTATATCTTCACACACTTTTATTAACTCTTCATGTTTTTGGTATGGACTTACTAAAAGTGTTGTTGTTATAGTATCATATCCATTTTCTTTTGCATATTTTGCAGTTTGCTCTATTCTTACTCTATAACAATAATTTGAGCATCTATTTTTTAAGTCTCCTATTACATTTTTGCAAAAAGTTTCTAATCCATATTCTTCTTCAAATATTGCTTGTACTCCTATGCTTGTAGTATATTCTTTCAAAGTATCTCTCCTTGTTTTATATTCTATATATGGATGTATATTAGGGTTATACCAATATATAGTTGGCTCAATTCCTTCTTTTCTTAATGTATCAATACAATATACACTACAAGGGGCACAACATGTATGCATTAATAGTTTCATATCTTTCTCCTAATTTTCTAAATATTTATATCCTAGATGATCATATGCAGGTTTTAGAGGAACTCTTCCTCTTGGTGTTCTTGCAATAAATCCTATTTGTATTAAGTAAGGTTCATATACATCTTCAATTGTATCAAGTTCTTCACCAAGAGATACTGCAAGTGTTTCTATTCCTACTGCTCTTCCTGAATATTGTGTTATCATTATATCTAATAGTTTTCTATCAGTTTCATCTAACCCTAATTCATCTATTTCTAATTTATTCAAAGCATGCTTTGTAAGTTTCAAAGTTATTTTTCCATCACCTAAAACAGATGCATAATCTCTTACTCTTTTTAAAATCCTATTTGCAATTCTAGGTGTTCCTCTTGATCTTCTTGCAATTTCTATAGCCGCTTCTTCTTCAATTTCTAATTCTAAAATTTTACTAGATCTTTTTACAATAATTGTTAATTCTTCTTCTGTATATAATTCTAATCTATGTACAATTCCAAATCTATCCCTAAGTGGTGTAGCCAATGCTCCTGCTTTTGTAGTTGCACCAATTAATGTAAATTTAGGCAAATCCAATCTAATTGACCTTGCACCTGGTCCTTTACCAATTATTATATCTAATGTATAATCTTCTAAAGCAGGATAAAGAATTTCTTCTATGCTTTTACTTAATCTATGAATTTCATCAATAAAAAGCACATCAAATTCTGATAAATTTGTAAGAATTGCAGCTAAATCTCCTGCTTTTTCTATTGCAGGACCTGATGTGATTTTTATATTTGAATTCATTTCATTTGAGATTATATTAGATAAAGTTGTTTTACCAAGACCTGGAGGTCCATAAAACAAACAATGATCTAAAGGCTCTCCTCTTTTTTTTGCAGCCTCTATATATATTTTCATATTTTCTTTAACTTTACATTGTCCTATATATTCATCAAGTGTCTTAGGTCTTAATGAATTTTCTAGTGTCTCTTCTTGTTTATTTTCTAATTCTGGACTAATTAATTTATTTTCTTCCATATTATCACCACTTTAATATTTTAGTTAGATTTTATAAAATTATCTATAATATTAATTATATTGCTTGTACCACTTTCATATTTTTTAGGCACAAAATCTTTTGCTTCAATTACTGCTTTTCTTATATCTTTTGCATCTTGAACACCTAATATAAAATTCTTTCTTGCAAATTCTTCAATTACTTCTAATTGATGGTTGTTTATATGTTCTCTATATTCTTTGAGTCTTGATACAGCAATAACCTTTTTATTTCTCTTTAAAGAATCAATTATTGACCCAACACCACCATGTGTTATTATTAAATCTGCTTTATCAATAAGCTTATCTAACTCTTCTAAAGGAATTAAATCAAACACCTTCATATTACTTGATTTGTATCTTGTAAAACCTGACTGAACAATAACCTCATCTTCAATTATTTTTTCATCTATACATTTATCAATTTCTTCTAATAATCTATGAAAACTATTATTTTGAGTTCCTAATAAAACTAATATCATTTAATATATTGAACCTCCTAACACTGCTTTAGGATAAAGTTTTAACATTTCTTCCCATTGAACTATAAACAAATCAGCTATTGGATATATCAATCTACCTGTTATTGTTTTAGTTCTTATATTTGCAAATGTTTCTATATATACAATCTTGCTTCCAAACATTTTTCCCAAATAACACATAGGACCTGCTGTATGAGTTCCTGTCGTAACTATAACTTTTGGTCTTATTTTAAAATATAAAAATATGGTTTTTAAACATACATATGTATATATAAATAAATATCTAATTAATTTACTCCTTGTACCATAAGGCACATATGATATTCTATCTTTGTATTCTTCTTTTAATGAAGCAGTTGATTTATCTTTTTCAGTTATTATATGGTAATCGAATTTTTCAAATAATGGTTTTAGTTGTAATAGTTCATTTAAGTGCCCACCTGTACTTGAAATAAATAAAACTTTCTTCACTTTATGCACCTTCCTTTTTTCTTCACTTATTATATATTTATTTTGGCTATATGTCTAGTAAAATAAGGAATTTATTTCATCTTTATACATATTATTATATAGATAAAATACAAGGAGGTACATATGGAAAATTTTAAAGAATTGGATATTAATAAACTTGATTTTAATCCTTTTACAAAACTTTCAAAAGATTGGATGTTAATTACAGCAAAAGATAATGATAAAATAAATACTATGACTGCATCTTGGGGTGGTTTTGGTTTTATGTGGAAAAAAAATGTCTCTTATGTTGTAATTCGTCCTCAAAGATATACAAAAGAATTTGTAGATAATTCTGAATATTTTTCTCTTTGCTTTTTTAATGAAAACTATAGAAAAGATTTATCTTATTTAGGATCTGTGTCAGGAAGAGACGAAAATAAAATACAAAATTGTAATTTAACATTAACAAATTATAATTCAATTCCAATATTTGAAGAAGCAAGTTTAGTGTTTATATGTAAAAAACTTTATAGACAAGATTTAAAATACACATCATTTATTGAAAAAGAAATAGATAATATTTGGTATAAAAATAAAGATTATCATTTTCTTTACGTTTCAGAAATAACTAATGCTTTAAAAAAATAAAAACACTTTAAATATATTTTTATTACAAAAAGACTCTAACTTATAGTTAGAGTCTAAATTTATTATTTAAATTATGCTCTTGGATGAGCTTTTCTATATACATCTTTTATTCCTTCGTCTTGAAATTGCATATATATTTGTGTTGAAGAAATATCTGAATGCCCAAGCATTGTTTGAATAGCTTTTAAATCTGCACCATTTTGAAGTAAATGTGTTGCAAAAGAGTGTCTTAAAACATGTGGTGTTATTTCTTTTGTTATATGCGCTTGTTCTTTATAATATTTAATTATTTTCCAAAAGCCTTGTCTTGTTAATCTAGTTCCATTTATATTAACAAATAAAGCATTTTCATTATCTTCTTTTATTAAATAATCTCTTGCTGTATCTACATATTCTTTTAATGCTTTTAGAGACATTGTACCTAAAGGTATTGTTCTTTGCTTATTTTCTGTTTTGCAAATAACATACCCTTCTTCTAAATTAACATCTTCCATATTTAAAGAAATAATCTCTGTAACTCTCATTCCAGTTGCATATGCAAATTCAAGCATAGCCTTATCTCTTATTCCTTTTAAATCTATATTTTTTGGTTGATCTAATAATAATTCAATTTCTTTAGAGTTTAAAATACTAGGAACTCTTTTTTCTATTTTCGGAGATTGAATACCATCTGTAGGATCTTTTTTCACTTTCTTATTTCTTAATTCATATTGATAAAAAGATCTTATTGATGCTAAACATCTAGATATAGTTGATGATTTTTTACCTATTTCTTGTAAGTGTTCCATATATTCATTAATATCTTTACTTGTTATTTTACTATAGTTTTTCTTATTTTCTTTTATATATCCTTCGTATTGTTTTAAATCTCTCTTGTAAGATTGTAATGTGTTATCAGATAACTTTTTATCATTTTCAAGAAAGTCAAAAAATAATTCTAATTGTTTATCCATTGTTTTCCCCCATTTAATTTTATATTTTTATATTTACATAACTACTAAATATATATATATCAAAATTTATCAAAAAAGTAAATAGATTTTTGAAATTTTTATAAATATTTTAATATAATTTTAAAAAAATTATATGAAATTTGAGTTTCAACTACTGCTGAAACTATTAAAATTACCATAGAAATTGAAGATATGATAGTATGTCTTACTATTTCTATTTTAATATTTTCTTTTCTCTTATCTTTCATAATCGACTTATATAATTTTATTCCACTTACACCTAGAATTAATATTGCTGGTATAAAAAACATATTTTGAAGAAATATAGATGTCATTATAAAAGAAATACCTCTTCCAAATCCAATAGTTGATATCACAGCGGAAATTGTATAACCTAAGCAAAAACCTCTAAAAAGTATTACTCCAAGTACAATAGGCATACAAATTATTGTTGTCCCTGCAAACCATAAAAGACAAGCTAAAATAATATTATCTATTATATTTATCTTTAAACTATTAGTAGTATCTATATTTCCTTGTTTGCTATTTTCAATATATGTATTTATATAGTTTTGTATTTCATTTTTCTGAGTATCTTGTATATTATTTATAAATACTACTCCTAGAAATATCCCTACTAAAAATATTAATGAAACTATTACATACTCTTTTATATTAGAAGAAATATGTTTTTTAACTAAATCACTAATATCTGTTTTCCTTTTTGTAGTCATAAAAAGTCTCCTTTTTTATATACTACATAATGTCTATTCTATATCTAATCACTTTAGAACAAAAAATTATTATTTATCTGATTAAAACTTTTTTATAAAGTAATTACAATGTCAACATTTATGGCAATTTCATTTTTTTAATATTTTAAAATGAGAATAAATGAACTATTTTAAAGAAAGTTTAGATATCACTAAATATGAATTACTAGATAAACATATAAAAGCTAAAATAGAATCAGAACTTGATAGGTTAGAATCTATTACTGATATTCCTGAATATAAAGAACATATTAAAGATAGAAAAAAAGGAATCACAGGATTATTTTCGCCTAATTTTGAGTACAATATGAATATTATTGAAGAGTGTACAAGATATCAACAAAAAAATATCCTTCTGATACTACTTATAAGAGATTTTTAGATAAAATAATCCCCAAAAAAAAATCCATAAGCAAATGGACAATCTTTATGGCAATATGTTAAATTCTAAAATTTATATAAAAAATCCTGATTTAGGTAGATGTTTATTTCAAATTTTAGACAGGCAAATACGAATCGGAAATTTGTTGGAAGATTATGATAAAAATATTAATATATTAAATCATTATAACCAACATATAACTGAAAATGAAGTAACTCGTTAGTTTCTAATTTATTTAAAATGCTTTTATTTTCAATTTGTAATATTTCCAAAATCTAGATAATTTTATTGTATAGCGACATACACACTTTTTTATTTTGTATGTCGCTATTTTTTCTAATTTAATCTTCTTTATTCTTAGTGTTTTGTTAAATATAAATTCACTTTTATTTATTAGATAACTTGTGATTTATGTATATAATTATTTATTATCACTTATCATATTCTTTTTAAAGATAATTACTGAAATAGCTAAAATCACAATAGTATAAATGAAAAACACCATAATATTTCTTGTAGATATAATTTCTAAATTATGATTCATTATTCCTTTTATTATTGTTACGCAAGATTCAAATGGTAAATATTCACAAATATTCGCAAATGTTTCTCCTAATAATTCTTTTGGAAAATACATACCACTTGTAAAGCATACAAGTTGAACTATAATACTTGATATTCCAGAAGATGCTTTTTCAGTAAATATACTTCCTATTATTATACCTATTGCAATAAACAATACTGCAATAACTATTGATACAAGTATTGCCCAAATAATATTTATACTAAAATTTAATCCTAGTATTATTGCAAGTATAAAGAATAGTACATTTTGTATTATTATAAGTGGAATAATTGATAACATATAGCCTAATATGTATTCCATTGGTTTCATTGGGCTAATTCCTAGCCTTATAAGTAATGATGTTGTTCTATCTTTACTAATTAACATTGCTGTAAATAGTGTTATAAACGAAAATCCAAATACTACAATTCCAGGTGTAAAATTTTGTAATTCATAGTTTTCATTAGGAATATTTATTTGTTTAAATATAAATAATAAAAACAATGGCAATAATATTGAAAAGATTATACTTAATGGATCTCTAATGATTTCTTTAAAATTTCTTTTTGCAAAATTTAATATTCTCATATTATAATTCACCTCCTGTTGCAATTTTAATAAATGCGTCTTCAAAATTTTTTGTACCTGATTTTTTTATTAATTCTTCAGTTGTTCCAACATCTATTAAATTTCCTTTTGACATAATTCCTATTCTATCTAATAAGTTTTCTGCTTCTTCCATATAATGTGTAGTTAATATAATTGTAATTTTCCCTTTTAATTTTTCTATAATATTCCATAGTTCTTTTCTGCTAATTACATCAAGTCCAAGAGTTGGCTCATCTAAAAATAATATTTTAGGTTCATTTATTAAGGCTATTGCTATAGATACTTTTCTTTGCCACCCACCAGATAATGTTTTTGCTTTTTGATTTAATACTTCTTCTAATTTAAACATTTTTACAAGCTCAGTTATCTTTTCTTCTTTATTTGGTATTTGATATACTCCCGCCATAAATTCTAAGTTTTCTTTTACTGAAAGATTTTGTGCAATAGCTGTTTCTTGTGGTGATACATTTAAAATTTCTTTTATTTTTTGTCTATCTTTTATAATATCTAATCCTTCTATTTTAATATTGCCACTACTTGGCAATATTAACGTTGATAACATTTTTATTGTTGTAGTTTTTCCTGCTCCATTTGTACCTAATAAAGCAAATAATTCTCCATCATTTATTTTTAAGTTAATATTATTTACAGCTGTTTTTTCTTTATATATCTTAGTTAATTTTTGAGTTTCTATAGCTAACATTTTTATTTTCCTCCTTTTGGAAATACTTTATCTGCCAAATCTTCTATTGCATCAGCTTTCAATAAAGCTATTCCTTGCGCTTTATCACAAAGTACAATAATTGAATCTCCTGATTTTATATCAAACATATCTCTTGCTTCTTTTGGAATTACAATCTGTCCTCTTTCCCCGACTTTACTTATTCCCACAAACTTATCTTTTTCCATATTATTGCCTCCTTGATTATATTTATTATACTTTTCATACTTATTATACTTTATGAAATTTAAAAAAGCAATAGAATTTTATAAAACTCTATTACTTTATCTTGGTAGTACCTTACTATATTGTATTTTAATTATATTATAAAAGGTAAGTAATCTTAAACTTGATTACCTGCCCTACATATTTTAATTTCATAATTATTTTTGATATTTTTCTGGTGCTATTGATATATCTCTTATCATATCTCCATTAATTATACGAACTTTATTTTTTTCTTCCACTTTTATCCAATTATCTTCTATTGCAACTATCTTTCCTTGTACTCCAAAAGATTCATTAAATAATATAATCGTACATACTTTTCCTATAAATTCTTTCATTAATTCTTGTGGCATTTTTCTTTCCCTACCTTTCTTTTTTCTATTTATTATTCCTAAATATAATTTATTTCTTGGTATTATTATACAGAAAAAAAGTAATATAAACCAAATCCACCAATAACTTATTTTTACCACCTCCACTTATCATAAATCATATTTGTTATTCTCCTTTAAAAATTTATTGTTCATAATGTTTTATATAATATTCTACCTCCACAATTTTATTTTTTCATTTCCAAACTTTTATATTTTAATCTACATACTTATGTTGTTCTTTTGTCCATGATGGATTACAAGTCATAGATACAACACAATAATCACAATCCCAATAATATTTCTCATTAGGTTCTATTAATATAGCATCTCCTTTTGAAAAGCAAACTTTTTCATTTTCAAAGTTTAATGTTCCGCTTCCTTCAATAACATATATTAATTCTTTACTTATAAGATTTACACAATATCCTTCATCTGGATATCTTCCAGTAATAGTTGCTAATCCTAAATCCATATCTTTATCACCAAAAGAATATTCTGATGTTTTACATTTTTTACTATTTTCTTCTTTTAGATAATCATCTTTTTTTATAACTTTCATTTTTTATCTTCCTTTACAGCTTATTATTTTGTATTTACTTTTCCGGTAGTTTCCTCCGCCACCAGACTCAACTTTCATATTACCTTCTCTTGCATTAATTATATTTAAAGCAACCTTTTCTCCGACAACCGCTTCTATATCATCTTTTGATAATTTATGAAGAATATTCATCTCTGTTTCAAATTTATCTATTAGTTTATCTATAGTTTTACCACCAACTCCTGGTATAAAACTAAGAGGTATTTGATAAACATATGGTGGCCTATTTTTTGGGCTTAAAGTTTTTTGTTTATCTTTTATTAATTCTATTCTATCAAAAACTCCAAATGTAACTTTGTCACTACCACATTTTGGACATTTATCTACTGGATATTTTGTATCTATAGTGCAATTACAATTATCACAAAAAGTTCTATGATACTTTCCAAGTTTTGGATCTAAACCATAATTTGATAAAATTTTCCTTCCATCTTCATTTTTTAGAGCTTTTACTATTTCTTTAAAACTTACATCCTCAACTTGTATTTTATTATATTCTCTTGCTATTTTAGGAAGCGAATGAGCATCAGAATTAGTTAGAAATGTCTTGTTTTCTAATTCTGATATTGTGTCTGCTAAAAATGTATCTGAACTTAATCCTAATTCAACTGCAAAAATTTTATCATATTTTTCTTTAAAAATGTCTTTGATTTTATCTGTGCAATTTCCATAGTAACTTTTAAATGGTGTAAATATGTGTGCTGGTATTAATATACCATTATATTTTTCTACAATATCTATTAACTGATATCCAGATAAATCAGATCTTTGCGTACTTAATGTGATATTTTTTATATGTTTACTCATTTCATTAGAAAATGCCTTAATATCTTTTAAATGTGGAAAAAAACAAATATTATGTGCAGCTCCACATTTTCCATTTCTACCTTTTTCAGAAGTCTCAACTTCACTACCAAGTAATATACAAACCTTATCTTTATATATTATTCCTCCATCTTGTAATTCATAAGCATCTCCTGTTTTTAAAAAGTTTTCTATGTCTTCTATTACATATGGTGATGCACAATCAATTATTCCTACTAGATTTATTCCTTTTCTTTCTACACATTCTTTTGCAATGTTTGCAAAATTAAGACTTTTTGCTGCTGTTATTTTTATAGGTTTTCCCTTTTCACTTCTTCCTATGTGTACATGTAAATCTGCAAATATTTCGTACATTTTATTTTCTCCCCTCTTTATACATACATAAAAATGAGCCAATAAATAATGACTCATTTTTCTTTTGTTATTTGCTTATATTTGAATTAACAGATGCTATACCTTTTGCTTGTCCCATTATCTTCCTTGTCGTTGCTTCTGCAAATAATGATCTATTGGGATTAGTATTTTCATTATTAAATAAATTATCTGCTAAATCTTGATTTTTCTTGGCAATAATTTTATCTATTTTAGGCGAATATTCATAACAAACCTTAGTCATAAATTCTTTTGCATCTTTTGTTTCATTATATGTTTTTACTAATAATTTAATTGGTTTCATATTTCTGGTGTTTTCTACTCTTATTTCTTCTATGCTTTTTACAAATTGTTTAAAAGTATCTAAATATCTATTATATTGATCTTTTAAATTTCTATGTTCTATTAGTACAAGAGCTTCTTCTGGCTCAAATCCAATTCTTTCCGGTCTATCTAAAATCATTCCACCAAAACTATCTACTAATTCTAATATATCACTTTCCCTTTCTCTTGGTGAACTTTCACTATATCTATTTACTTCTTCACACATTTTGCAAAATTTACTACTAAATCCAAGCTCTCTTAAAAATAGTGCTCCATCTAAAGCATATGTATGTAATTTACCAATTTTTTGAGCATCATTTACTTTTTTGCAATTGCATAAAAGACAAGCTGTTAAAACTAAATTTCTATCAACATCTAATTTCATATAATCTATAAACATTCTAGCAAGCTCTGTTTTTACTATAATAGCTTTATCAAAATGAGTTCTGGCTTTTTTTGATAGATAATATGTTATTTCCATTTTTGCAACTAGCTCTTCTTCATTTAAGATATATTCTGCAAATGTATCCATTATTTCCTCCTATGTATATATTATAACAATGTTATTATATTAAAGTTTATAATATATTTCAATATTTTTTTATAATTGTAATACAAATGTAATATTTAGAATCTAAATATCTTTTATTGCTTTTCTTGCAAGTTCATCACACCTATTATTAAATTCATTGTCACTATGTCCTTTTACCTTTATAAAATTAACTTTATGTGTATTTGTTAAATCATATAATTCTTGCCATATATCTTGATTCTTAACAGGTTCTTTACTTGCTGTTTTCCAATTGTTTTTAGCCCAGTTATATATCCATCCCTGATTAAATGCATTTACGACATAAGCACTATCACTATACAAATCAACTTCGCAAGGAAATTTAAGAATCTTTAAAGCTTCTATAACAGCGGTTAGTTCCATTATATTATTTGTTGTATCTTTACAGAAACCTGATATTTCCTTTTTTATGTCATTATACATAAGAATGCTTCCCCATCCTCCTGGTCCTGGATTACCAGAACAAGCTCCATCAGTATATATTGTGACCTTTTCCATACTATTCTCCCTTTATATTGTTTTTTGTGTTTTTTTATGATATTATTATATCATATTTTAATATTTATACAATAATAAAGGAGACAAATATATGGGAAAAGTTTTAGGAATTATATCAGAATATAATCCATTTCATAATGGTCATTTATATCATTTAATAAAATCAAAGAAAATAACTAATGCTGAATATACTATTGCTATTATTGGTGGAAATTTTACTCAAAGAGGAGAAGCCTCATTACTTGATAAATGGTCAAAAGCTGAAATTGCTCTTTTGAATGGAATCGACCTAGTTCTAGAACTTCCAACCTTATATGCAACTTCTAGTGCAGAAAATTTCGCAGAAGGAGCTATAAAAATATTAGATTCAATACAAATTGTAGATAATATTTCTTTTGGAGCCGAAACTTCTAATATAAGTATTTTAGATAAATTTGCTGATATATTATATAATGAACCTAAAGAATATAAAGCACTTCTCTCCCATGAATTATCAAAAGGAGTATCTTACCCAAAAGCTCGTGAAAATGCATTAATGTTATACTTAAATGATATTAGAAGATTTGCACCAGTTCTTTCATCTCCTAATAATATATTGGGTATTGAATATTTAAAAGCTTTAAAAAAGTATAAAAGTAGTATTGAACCAATATTAGTTCAAAGAATTAACTCTGGGTATAATGATATAAAATTTTCAGGAAATATAGCTAGTGCTACTGCTATAAGAAATTTGATTTTAAATAATAACTATAATAACTTAAATAAACTTTTACCTATATCTTCATATAGTATTTTAAAAGAAAATATAAAAAAAGGTCATATTGTTAGAAATATTTCAAATTTTGATAAAATTGTAATATATAACTTAAGAAGAATGTCTACTAGTCAAATTGCTGAGTTACCCGATGTTTCTGAAGGCTTAGAATTTTCTATTAAAAAAGCCGCTAATTCTTGTAATACAATTTCTGAATTAATAAATATAGTGAACTCAAAAAGATATACAAAAACAAGACTTCAAAGGATTGTTTTGTATTCTTTACTTGGAATAACAAAAAAAGATATTCAAGTTTCTAAAAAAACTATACCTTATATAAGAGTACTAGGATTTAATGAAAAAGGAAAGCATATAATTTCTGAAATTTCTAAAAATAATAGATTAAATATAATTACTTCAGTTAAAAAATTTGAAGATTCAAATGTAAATAAAAATTTACAATTAATGATTCAAAAAGATATTTATTCTACAAATGTATATACATTAGGATTTGAACATGATTCATGGAACAATCTAGATTATACAAAAAAAATAATAACAATTTAAAGAGCAGCTACTTTTAGCTGTTTTTTATTTTTATTATAGGTCTTGTTCTATCATCTAGCATTATAATATCTTCTAAAATGGCAGTTATGCTATCTTTAATCTTCCTGATATCTCTTTTAATAGATTTCAAATCATCTTTTGTTGCCATATTTTTGATATCATCTTTTGTTGCCAAATTATTCTTTAGTTCTTCTAGTTCTTGCTTTGTTATCGTATTTTTCTTTAAGTCATTTAATTCTTCTTTTGTTACCATATTGTTCTTTAAGTCATCTAAATTTTCTTTTAACTCAGTCTTTGTAACCATGTCTTTTTTCATTTCTGATATATCTTGCCTCATTAAATTTAAAGAATTTAAGATGTTCTTTTCAAACTCATTGCTCATATTTTTCACCTCCTTAATATAACATAAAGCTTGGCTAAATATTATAACAATATTACCATTTAGTCAAGCTTTGTAAACTATTTTTTAATTATTTAGTAATCCATTTTACTAAATCTAAATTTTCACTATCTAAAAGCATTTTATTCTCAGGCATTATTCTAAAAGTATAACCATAATTTCCACCTGTTGTTAGCTCTATTTTTGCAACATATGAATATTTTCTATTTTCATCATCTCTTTTTTCTAACTTCATTGGTATTATAGTTACATCTTCTACCAAACCATTATCAGATATCTTACCATAATATACTTCCACTCTAACGTTTTGTACATCAATATTAGGAAGTAATGCTTCACATTTAACCTCTATATTATTTCCTGCATCTATTGAGATATTATCTAGATTATTTACTTGAACTAATTTTATATCAGCCCAATTTTTATATAGTTCCTCTTTCCAAGTATTATACTGAGTAACATCATCTAAATTTTTATAGTACTTATTTGTTAATTTGCAAAGAGGCATATATAAATTATTTGTATAATCCACAATCATTCTTGAAGTGCTATATTTTCCTGCTGTTGATATGATAGAATTTTTCATAGTTTCTAACCATTTGTCTGACATACCTGTTTGTTGATTTATATTATAATACATTGGTATTATTTTATTTTCTAAAGTAGAATATATACTTTCGCTATCTGCCATGTCTTGTTCCTCATATGAATTATATTCTTTATTTGTCCCAATTGTCCATCCGTTTGACTGATTATATCCTTCAGCCCACCAACCATCTAGTACGCTAAAGTTTATAACTCCATTTGCAGATGCTTTTTGCCCACTTGTTCCAGAAGCCTCCATTGGTCTTCTTGGGTTATTTAACCAAACATCTACACCACTTATTAAATATCTAGACATAGCAATATTATAATTTTCAAGCAAAAATATTTTCCCTTTAAATTGTGGCATCATTGATATTTCATGTATATATTTTATTAAATCTTGTCCTTCTTTATCTGCAGGATGTGCCTTTCCTGCAAAAACAAGTTGAACAGGTCTATTTTGATCATTTAATATTTGAGTTATTCTTTCTAAATCTTTAAATATTAAAGTTGCTCTTTTATATGTTGCAAATCTTCTTGCAAATCCTATTGTTAATGCATTTG
>CAZSMG010000013.1:0-27387 GCA_964608075.1 uncultured Clostridium sp.
GGTGCTCAAAGTATTTATTTTAAATAATTTGTGACAAATGATTGACTAACCTACAGAAAAAATATTGAAATTTATGTAAATTTATAGTATAATTAAAATGATATAAGTAGTATCCTGTGTCAGTTACCCATTTATCACTAATTAGTGAAAGGGATTACCCTTTATCTTTTTAGTTTGTCAAATAGTAAAAACATCACAAAAAGAAAAGGAGGATTTACTATGGTACACATCATTATAGGCACATTATTACTATTGGATGCTATTGCATATGTTTTCTTTTTGATACGGTATATAAAAAAAGAAACCATGAAAAGTGCAATTGGATGTACAATAACATCAGCAGTAATTTGTGCATTAGAAATCATCTTATTCATTATTGCAGATTCATATTCAGAATATGCACAAAGTGTCGTTAACTTTGCTATATACACTATGAATCTTAGACTGGCAATATGTGAAATAAGAAGATGCAAAAACCAGTAGTTTTCTTAAAAAGTAAATATTTCAAAAGTAAATAATTCTTTTCCCCTATGGGGTTTCTTTTTTATTCTAATACAATTAGTATACTTATGAAAATGTTTTAAAATTGAATGTTACTTATTATCAATAGTGAAAATAATAAACACGCTTTTACACGTGGTTATTATTAATTAAGGTTGTTCTTGTAGTGTTAATTTAATGTCACTTTCTTTGCCATCTCTATTGATTTTTAAATTCATTTCATCACCAATATTATGAGAGTTCTTAATTTCATTTAGTTCATCCATTTTTGTTACTTTTTTTCCGTCAGCTTCTATAATTACATCTCCTACTTTAAGACCAGCTTTTTCAGCAGATGAAAAATTTTCTATTGTTTTAACATATATACCTATAACTAAATGATTTGTTTTTGCAGTTTGTTCATCTAAGTCTATTCCACCAATTCCAATATATGGTCTTTTAACTTTATTATATTGAATTAGTTGATCAGTTATATTTAAAGTAGAGTTAATTGGAATTGCAAATCCCATTCCCTCAACACCAGTTGAAGAAACTTTCATTGTATTTATACCAATTACTTTTCCTTCGCTATTGACAAGAGCACCACCACTATTTCCAGAGTTTATTGCAGCATCTGTTTGAATAAGAGTAAATGTTTTACCATCTGAATCTGTTATTTGTCTATTTAAAGCACTTATAACACCACAAGTTATAGAACTTTCCATACCTAAAGGGCTTCCTACAGCCATTGCAAATTCACCAACTTTAACTGAGTCAGAATCTGCAAGTTCAGCAGCAGTTAAACCTTCTTTTTCAATTTTTATAATTGCTAAATCTGTTTGTTCATCTTGACCAATTATTTTTGCTTCATATTCATTTTCATCATTGTATAATTTAACATTAATTTTAGTTGCTTCTGAAATTTGATAATATGAGTTATTAGATGAAGATGAAACAACATGATTATTAGTTAAAATATATCCATCTTGACTTATTATAATTCCAGATCCTGAAGCTGTTGCTGTAGAACTTTGATTTCTACTAAACATTGAATACATAGGACTTGTAATATTATATTCAATTTCAATACCTACAATTGATGGTAATATCTTATTTGCAGCATATACAGATGTATCTGTATATTTTGATAAAGAGATATAATCAATAGTACCATTAGTATTTTCCTTAGTACTACTAGATGTTGGAAGTGTTTGTGTGGTTTTACCAATTAATTTTTCTTTTATACTTGGAATTCCAAAGCAAGTTCCCAAAACCAAGCTACATCCTATGATTCCACTAAAGAATGGAAGTATAATATTTTTTCCAATACTTAATTTTGGTTTTGTTTTTTCTTGATAAAAGATATCATAATTATTTTTATTTTTTACACTTTTAAATTCGTTTTTATTTTCATTTTCGTTCATTATAACCTCCTAAAAATTAAATATATTAAAATATATAATAACCTAATTCATAACTATAATACAACAGATTTGTGAAAAAAATGTGAATTTTTTGTTTTTTTTAAATGATAAAATTTATTAATTTTATGTTGAAAACTTAAATTTATAAATATATAATATTGATATAAAATAAAAAAGGTGGAATATATATGAAAAACAAAGGAATAACATTAACATCACTTATAATTACAATAGTAGTATTAATAATACTTGCAGGAATTACTATAACAATTGGGAAAAATATAATAGAAAAAGCAAATTTGGAAAGTTTAAAAACCAACATGCTACTTATTCAAGCAGAAGTTAAGGCATCGCTAGAAGAATACATTTTTACTAAAGATGAAGCAACATTAATTGGAACAAAAATAGAAGATAAAGACACACAAATAATACAAAAACTAAATAAAGCAGGAATTAACAATATTGAAAACTGGTATTATTTAGACGATACAAATTTTAAAGAAATGAATTTATCAGATGTAAAACCAAATAAAGGAGAATACTTTTTAATTAAGTATGATAAAGAAAGCTTAGAAGTAGAAGTTTTACATACAACAGGATATACTAAAAATGGACAAACTAAATATACACTAACTGATTTAAAAAATGTAGAATAATTTGTAGGAGATAAACTATTATGAGAAAAGCACAAATAGAAACATTAAATAGACTAAAAGAATTTGATATAAAATATTATGAAAAAGGATTTGAACATATATGTGGTATAGATGAAGCAGGAAGGGGACCACTAGCTGGCCCTGTTGTAGTTGCCTCTGTAATAATGCCTAAAGACTCTAAAATTGAAGGAATAAATGATTCAAAAAAAATATCAGAAAATAAAAGAGAAAAGTTATATGACTTAATCTTAGAAGAAGCGATAAGCTATGGAATAGGAATTGTAGATCAAAATGAAATTGATGAAATAAATATATTAAATGCAACAAAAAAAGGGCTTACTGAGTCTTTAAAAGAATTAAAGCAAAGACCAGATATAATCTTAGTAGATGCATTAAAAAAAATAGATACATTAGGTATACCTTATGAACCAATAATAAAAGGAGATGCTAAAAGTTATTCTATTGCTGCTGCATCAATTATTGCTAAAGTTACAAGAGATAGAATAATGAGACAATGGGATAAAATATATCCAGAATATGGTTTTGAAAAACATAAAGGTTATGGAACTGCAAATCATATAAAAGTAATTAGAGAGCTTGGATTAACACCAATACATAGAAAGAGTTTTACTAAAAATTTTATATAGAAAAGGCACCAAAATAAGTTTGATGCCTTCGGTTACAACAATATTAGTAACCATAGTAATCTAAATCACTATCTCCGTAATCACTATCTTTCATATAAGCAAGAAGTGCTAATATTGTTGTAAAAATAGCTCCAATTGTTGCAAAAATCGAAAAAATTATAACGATTTTTTTCATAATGATATACCTCCTTGAAGTTTATTATAAAATTATAACATAAATTTACAAAAAAAACAAGTGAAAGGGTTGTAATATGAATATTTTAAATATAATTGCAAAAAAAAGAGATAAAGAAGAATTAGAAAAAGAAGAAATAGAGTATTTTATAAAAGCATATATAAAAAATGAGATAACTGATTATCAAGCTGCTGCATTAGTTATGGCTATTTATATAAATGGAATGACAGATAGAGAAATATCAGATTTAACTTTAGCTATGGCAAATTCAGGAGAGGTTTTAGATTTATCAAAATTTGGAGACAATGTTGTAGATAAACATAGCACAGGAGGAGTAGGAGATAAAGTATCTATTGTTTTACTTCCAATTGTTGCATCACTGGGAGTACCAGTTGCTAAAATGTCTGGAAGAGGTTTAGGCTTTACTGGTGGAACTGTGGATAAATTAGAATCAATACCAGGATATAATACAAACATAGATATACATAGCTTTATACAAAACGTGGAAAACATAGGGATAAGCATGATTTCTCAGACATCTAACTTAGCTCCAGCAGATAAAAAAATATATGCACTTCGTGATACGATTTCTTGCGTAGAAAGTATACCTCTTATAGCATCAAGTATAATGAGTAAAAAAATAGCAGCAGGAGCAAATAAAATTGTTTTAGATGTAACTATTGGAAAAGGTGCTTTTATGAAGACAAAAAAAGATGCAATAGTACTTTCTAAACAAATGATACAAATAGGAAAATTAACAAATAGAGAAACAATATGTGTTTTAACAAATATGGATGAACCATTAGGATATGCAGTAGGAAATACATTAGAAATTATAGAAGCAATAGAATTTTTAAAAGGTAAAATGCCAGAAGATTTAAAACAAGTAGTATTAGAACTTGGAAGCTATATGATTAAACTTGCAGGAAGAGGAGAAAATATAGAAGAAAATAAAAAGTTGATTTTAGAAAGTATTTTAAGTGGAAAAGCATACAATAAATTTATAGAATTAGTTAAAAATCAAGGTGGAGATATTTCTTATATAGAAAATATAACTAAATTTGAAAAAGCAAAATATATTATTCCAGTTTATGCGCAAAGTTCAGGATATATTGAAGAAATAAATGCACAAGAAATTGGAAAATTTGTATGTTCTTTAGGGGCAGGAAGAATAAGAAAAGAAGACAAAATAGATAAATCAGTAGGCGTTGTGTTAAATAAAAAGGTATCAGACAGAGTAGAAAAAGGAGATGTTTTAGCATATATACATTTAAATGATAAAGAAAAACAAACCGAAAAATCTTTAGAAATATTACAAATATTTAAAATCTCTAAACAAGAAGTAAGCATGCCAAATGTAATAATAGATATAATTACCAAAAAATAATTTATCAAAATTATTGAAAAGGCATATTTGTATGATATAATATATATTAGTTAATATTTTTAAGGAGGATTATTTTAATGGAAAAGAATGAAGAAAATATAAAAAAAGTAAAACATATTGATAAAAGTACTATTTTTGTAAAAGGTATGGCATTGTTTTTAGCAGCAGTAATGGTAATTGCTACATGTTCAACATTGATTTTTGCAATAATATTTGCATAAACAAGAAAAAAAGAGGTAATACATATGATAGATTTTAATAATATAATTTCTAATATATATGAACAAAATATATTAGCATATATTCATACTCTTCAAGAATATCCAATAAAATTTATAACATTAGTATTAGATATTATAATAGTTGTATTTTTGGCATACCAATTATTAAAAATTGTAAAAGATTCAAGAGCATGGCAATTAGCAAAAGGAATAGCACTTTTAATAGTTGCAACAGCAGTAAGCTCACTTCTTAATTTAAATATATTAAATTATATATTGTCTGCAGTTATGAATTGGGGAATTATTTTAATATTTATAATATTTCAACCAGAGCTAAGAAGAGCATTAGAACAATTAGGAACTAATAAATTTACTAGATTTTTTGGTATAGATAAAGATATTGCAACTAAAGCAAAAGAAGATGTATATAAAATAGTAATTGCAGCAACAGAACTTTCGAAAAGTAAAATAGGAGCATTAATTGTTATAGAAAGAGATATTCAAATAAAAGATATTATATCATCAGGTATTATCATTGATTCAGAAGTATCTCCTCAATTATTAGTAAATATATTTACTCCAAAAACTCCTCTTCATGATGGTGCAGTTGTAATTAGTAATAATAAAATAGCAGCAGCATCATGTATGCTACCTTTAGCTAGTGATCAAGATATTGCTAAAGAATTAGGTACAAGACATAGAGCAGCTATAGGAATATCTAAAGAATCAGATAGTATTGCAGTTGTAGTATCAGAAGAAACAGGTAAGATATCTGTTGCAAAAGATGGTACACTAATTGCTGACGTTAGAGAAGATGCATTAAAGAAAATATTAATAAATAATATAGTTACTAAAAAATTAAATGAAAATAATAATAAAAGCAAGGAAAGATTAAAGAAAATAAAAGAAAGTATGAAATTAAAAAAACAACTTGATAAAAAGGAACAAACAGAAGATAAGAATAAAGAAGAATAAATATTGACTGCTCTAGATTAAATTAATTTAGTAGCAGTTATATTTTTAATTTAGGAGACAGACAAATATGAGAAATATTAAATTAACAATAGAATATGATGGTAAAGACTTTAATGGGTGGCAAAAACAACCAGATAAACTAAATATTCAAGGTACAATTGAAAAAGCAATTGAGAGTATAACAGGAGAAGAAATAGAACTTATGGCTTCTCGGTAGAACTGATGCTGGAGTTCATGCTATAGGACAAGTTGCAAATTTTAAGACAAATTCTATAATACCAATAGATAAAATAGCTATAGCTATAAATTCAAGGCTTAAAAAGTCAATTGTAATAAAAGAAGCGGATGAGGTTGATGAAAAGTTTCATAGTAGGTTAAGTTGCAAGCAAAAAACGTATAGATATGTTATTAATAATTCAAAATATCCGTCAGCTATTTATAGAAATTTAGAATATTATACAGATATGAGTTTAGATATAGATAAAATGAAGGAAGCTATAAAATATTTTGAAGGAGAACATGATTTTAAAGCTTTTAAGGCTAGTGGTACAAGCAGTAAAAGTAGTGTAAGGACAATATACAAAGCAGATGTTTATAAACAAGATGGTAAAATATTTATAGAACTTACTGGAAATGGTTTTTTATATAATATGGTTAGAATTATATCTGGAACTTTAGTTGATGTTGGAATAGGAAAGATAAGTCCTAATGATATACCAAATATAATAAAAGAAGGCAAAAGGGAAAAAGCAGGTAAAACTCTTCCACCACAAGGGCTATTTTTACTTGAAGTTAAATATAATTAGCTTCATAGTAACATAAAAATTTAATATGCATAAAATATAAGTAAATTAAAAGAAAAGGGGAAATACATATGAATATTTTACTTATATTTTTTGCACTTCCAATAGCTACAATCATATTATCAGTTATATTACAAAAAATATTAAAATGTCCAATATTGGTTGCTGCTACTTTTTTTGCAATATATTTAATAGTAACATTTGCAGTTCTTGAAGAAACATTGTGGATTTATGGGTTAGTTTTAACAATAGTGTATACAATAATTTCATACATAACTGCATATTTAACATGTTTATTTTGTAGATTTGGAAATCTATGTAACAATTGTAAAAATAATGAAAATCAAATATCTGATGCAAATGCAGATTTAGCAGTAGCATCTAATAATAATGTATCATGCAAT
This sequence comes from uncultured Clostridium sp., assembly GCA_964608075.1. Taxonomy (GTDB): domain Bacteria; phylum Bacillota; class Clostridia; order TANB77; family CAG-508; genus CAG-269. Next base: position 7,173 of record CAZSMG010000013.1, read on the forward strand.
TGTAGATCTTCTTCAAATACACAAGATGTTGTTATATCTGCTAGTTTAACTCCGAATAGTTCAAATAATGGAAGAACTGGATGTATAAGAGGTTGTTATAGAAGAAGATAAAACTAAATTAAAAAATATCTTAGGAAAAATACTAAGATATTTTTTTGTTGAAAAAGTATTAAAAATATGTTATTATAAATGGCATACAAGATAAAAGTAGGAGAGAATAATGTTAGAAGTAATAGAAGAGACACTAATTGATGCTTTAAAATTATTGCCATTTTTATTTATTACATATTTAGTAATGGAATATATAGAGCATAAAATAAGTGCTAAAACAAAAGAAACAATTAAAAGGTCAGGGAAATTAGGACCGCTAATAGGAAGTTTTTTAGGTATATTTCCTCAATGTGGTTTTTCAGTCTCTGCAACAAATTTATACTCTGCAAGAGTAATTTCTTTAGGAACACTAATATCAATATATTTGACTACATCTGATGAAATGTTACCAATATTAATATCAGAAAATGTATCTACTAATATTATTATTAAGATATTATTAATAAAATTAGTTATTGGTATTATTGCAGGATTTATAATTGATTTTATTATTAAATTTATGAGTAAGAAAGATGATAAAAATAATTTAAAGCAAAATGTAATAGAAGATATTTGCAAACATGATCATTGTCATTGTGAAAATGGAATATTAGTTTCATCAGTAAAACATACTTTGAACATTTTGATATTTATTGTAATAATAACATTTATTATAAATACTATTATTTTCTTTATAGGTGAAGATACTATATCAAACTTTATATCAAATAGTCAAATATTAGGGCCAATTATTGCAGGGTTAATTGGTTTAATACCTAATTGTGCATCATCTGTAATACTAACGAAGTTATATTTAGCAAATGTAATAAGTATAGGATCAATGATTGCAGGTTTGCTTGTAGGAGCAGGAGTGGGACTTGCAGTATTATTTAAAACAAACAAACATATTAAAGAAAATATTAAAATTGTTTTTTTACTATATTTAATAGGGGTAATATCAGGAATTATTTTAGAGCTTGTTAGCTTTACAATATAGTTAGTTAATAATATAAAAAAATAAAGTAAAAGAAGAAATCATATATTTATTGATTTCTTCTTTTAACTTTATTTAGATGATTTTTTATTTTTTAGATTTATTGTTATTGCATCTTCATTATCAAATAGGTATTCTACATCTGTAGTATCTGTTTGAACTGGATCTATCTCATTTCTATCATCTTTAAAACTAATATTTTTTAAATCGAATTTAGATTTTTTATTTTGATTATATTCTTCAACAGATGCATTAGTAAATTTAGTAAAATCATATGATTTTGAATTTTGCTCTTCTTTATATTTTGCATCCATAAAGTTAAGTAATCCTTCACCTACTTGGTTTTTACCTGAATCGTCTTTTATTTTATACATACACATTTTAAATTTTATAGCTTGTAATTTACCAGGTGCGAAATTCTTAACCCATGCCCATTTTACATCAGAGTATTTAGAATCATATTCTAATTCTTTCATATCCATTGAGTTTTTGTAAACCCATTCTCTCTTATCACCAAATTCATCTGACCACCACTCTAGTTCTTCAGGGGTAGAATTTCCAGTATATATTTTATTACCACAATTAGCAAGAATTATTGATTTATAATTATATTTTGAAGTAGGAGTTTCTAATTGTGTTAAGCTTTGTATAGATATTGATGTTCCTACACAATACTTACGATACATTGTAAATATTGGTTCTGTAGATTTTGATATAAAATCTGAAAATTGATCTATATAAAGGAAATTTGGTATTCTAGTTTTTTCATTACCAGGTCTTCTTAATACAGAATTTTGCATAGCAAGTAGGAAAAATAGTCCAAAAGCTTTATGACCTGCTCCACCTAAGTCGCCTCTTCTAGTACATACAAAGTTTACATCTCCATTTTTTAGTGATTCATCAAAGTTAATATTATTATGTCTATTACATAAAATATTTTTAATACCAGGTAATCTTAATAAATTATCTAATTGTGTTACAGCTGAGTAAACGAATTGCTCTGTATCTTTTCTACCTTTACTATCTTTATAGAAGTTATTTTTAAAATAAGCTAATTGAATACTATATTTTTCTGCTAATTCATCATTTGCTTTTAATATTTCACACATTTTTTCAACTAAGTCAAAATTTGTTAACATTTTTAGTAAATCTTCTAAATTAGGCAATGCACCATCATTTAATTTAGGATACATTTCCTTTAGTAATATAGATAAGTTTTCAATGGCTTGAATTGTTGTATCTTCTCTATATGCTTCTTCTAATTCTTCATGTGCATCATTGTACATACCTTTAAGTACAGATGATATTGTAACTGCAATTTTTGATGGATCATCATAAACAAAAGGATTTAATCCTATTGAAGATGTACTTGAAGGATCTATCAAGTTATATTTTATATGGTAATTATTACAAACATCTATCATATGTGATATTGTTTCAATATCAGCTGTTAGATATGTTATTCCGAGGTTTCTATATACAATATCAGAGTAATCTGATAATATCATTTTACTAACAAATGCTTTAAATACTGTTTCTTTACCAATAGCAGGAGTAAGCATATTTAAATTAAAGTTTTCATTTAAATACTCATTAGAATATGGGCAATTTAAGGTTGCAATATTAGTTTTTAATGCAGTAAAACCTAATTCTTTTGAAACTTCTTGAAAGAAATGCTTTCTTTCAATATCTCTTGCAATCATTGGTTCAAACACTAATGCAGTTTTTCCTGTACCTGATCCTCCACAAACTAATAAAGACTGAAATCTGTTTTTTTCTGTAAAGACTATTTTTTTATTTGTTTCTTTATCATTAAACATATATATTTCACAAGTATATGGACCATGCCCTTCTTTTGTATTAGATAAGCTTATTCCTCTATAGTCCCATACAGAACGAATCATGTCTTTACTATCATTAACACCAAATACTATCCATTTGATAATTGGGAAAAATGTAACTAATGGTAAATATAGGGAAATAGATGTAAATGCAGGTCTTATTAAATCAGAAAAATCTGTTACTAATTCAACATAATTGGGTATAGATAATAGAAATAGCCAAGCACCTTTATTTAACCATTGTACAAACATAGAAAGTGCTATTACATATAATCCTATTATATATGTATAAAATAATGTAACTTTAACATTTTTTGCTTTTGCAAATTGTGATGGACCAGAAAATAAAAATGCAAAAACTGGGCATGCTAATGCTAAAGTATATTGTATTGGCCCCCAGTAAGAAACTGATATACCAGAAAATATCATTATAAGCATTTCTACTATTCTATCTACTGCTATATATATTGTTATTAACGTTAATACAAATGTTGCAAATGTATTTCTATCTGTATTTAATTTTTTCAAAAATTTATCTATATATTTCATAATTATTAGTTATCCTTTCAAAAACAAAAATATACATATATATTATCCTATAAAATGCGTAAAAAAACAAGTATTTTGAATAAATTTGTTTAAATTAATATAATATTTTATTAAAAATAATAAAAACATCTTTACAAGATAAATGATTATTAGTAAAATTACCTTATTAAAAACAAAGGAGGAAAAGTAAAAATGAGATTAAAACAAAATAAAGCTATTACTTTAATTGCCTTAATTATAACAATAATAGTACTTTTAATCTTAGCAGGAACAACAATAGCAATGCTAACAGGAGAAAACGGAATACTATCAAAAGCACAAACAGCAGCAGAAAAAACAAAACGAGCAGAAGCAGAAGAACAGGTAAGACTTGCAATACTTGCAAGTTATGACAATATAGGAAAAATAGATAAAGAAAAATTAATAGAAAACTTAAATAAAATAAAAGGAATAGAGCAAATAACAGAAATACCAGAATCAAACAAAGTAATAGTAAATGGATATGAAATAGATTTAGAAGAAATATTAAATAATATAGATAAAACAGAACCAAGCAAACCTGAAAATGTACCAATTACAGGAATAACACTAGATAAAACTGAACTAGTAATAGGAACAGGAAGCACAGCTACACTAATAGCAACAATAGAACCTGAAAATGCAACAAATAAAGATATAACATGGACAAGTAGTAATGAACAAATAGCAACTATAGATAATGGAATAGTAACTGCAATAAAATCAGGAACAGTAACAATAACAGCAACAGCTGGAGATAAGAGCATAAATTGTAATATATTAGTAACATATGGTAATACAACATTATTATCAGATAAAAATGGAAAAGCATTTTATATACCAGGAGGATTTGCAATTCATCAAGACTCTACAAATGATGTAAATACAGGAATAGTAATAACAGATGGAACAAGTGAATTTGTATGGATACCAGTAGATAATATAACACAAATGGCAAAAACAACAAGTGGAACAGATGACAATGGAAATACAAATTACCAAGGAAAATTATATGACTTTTCAGCAAGCGGATATACAGAAAAGACAAGTTATGGTCAAGGGACAAAAGCTTTTAAAGAACCATCTATATTAGAAAATACAACAAATGGAGATAAAAGTGAAACGGCAGGAAGAGGATATGAATTATTAAAAAGCATAGTAGGACTAACAGGAACAAATGAACAGATAATAGCGAAATTCAGTAAACAACTACAAGAAGAATATAATAAAATGGCAAAAAGCATAAGAACATATAAAGGATTTTATGTAGGAAGATATGAAACAAGTTTAGATACAAATAAAAAAGCACAATCAAAAAAAGGAGAAACATCTGCAACAGCAAGTAAATCAAATGCAAATACATGGTATGGATTATATCAAAAACAAAAAGAATATAAAGTTGGAAAAGCTCAAGGGAGTATGATATGGGGAAGCCAATGGGATCAAATGATGATATGGATGAAAAAACAAGGAATAACAGTAGAATCAGGAACAACAATGACAGGTACACAAAGAAATGAAACAAGAGTAACAGGAGCAGAAGGTTCAAAAGATTTACTAAACAATATATATGATATTTATGGAAATTCATTTGAATTTACATTAGAGTCTTATGATAGTGCATCTAGAGTTTTACGTGGTGCCTTTCGTAATGATAATTCACCTAGTTATCGCGATGGTACTTATCCATACTCAAATAGTAGTGAAGTTGGAAGTAGACTTTCGCTTTATATAGAGTAAGACTTAAAATTAAAGAAGTGTCTAATTCATACTTAAATAAATTAGAAGTTTACTTATAACTAGTTGCGTCACATAGCAGTGGCGCTCTTTGTTTTATAAATAAAATAAAATGAAAAATATAGAAAAATTTTTAAAAAAGTCTTGATATTTTAATAAAAAATTTGTATAATGAATATAATAATAGTAGATATTTAATATCTGCTATAATTAAAAATGTGAATCGCAACGTCACTTGCGAGATATAAATTTGTGAATGAAAGAATGTTAATCGCACCCCTACTTGCGGAATATAAATGAGTAGGTGAAAAAATGTTAATTATAGGAAAATGGGGGTCTAGAAATTATTTAGATCTCCTTTTTTAATAAAAGGAGAATTGCAATAAAAATGATAATAGAAGATGGAAAATTTTATTTTATAAAAGATGAATTTTTTGATGTATTTAAAGATTATGGATTAATGCTAGACAAAGAAAATGGAAAAAAGAGACCATGTTATTTTTGCTTTAGAGATAAATATAATAAAGAAATTATTTGGTTTGTTCCAATTTCAACTAAATATGAGAAATACCAGAAAATATATAAATATAAAAAACAAAAACAACATAGAGTATACAATTTTGTTTTTGGTGAAGTAGTTGGAAAGAAGTCTGTATTTTTAATTCAAAATATATTTCCAACAACTGAGGAATATATATTAGAGAAATATGTTACAGAAAACAAAGATGTTGAAATAGCATTAAATGTAAAAAACAAAATTATAGCTTACTCAAGACAAGTAATAATGAAAGCAGAACAAGGTATTAATATTCCATTTTATAATATTATAGAAATGAAAAAAATATTATTAAATAAATAATTATTAAAACTCAAATGTACTCGCTATCCTGTTGGCGACCAATAAATGCACAGGTATACAGATCTATTCCAAAATAAAAGGAGTAGATTTTTATTTTTAATATTTTTACAACTGATATTCTAAAATGTAATAGAACGAAATGAATAGAACAGAATATAAAAAGAAAGTAGTGATGTCATGAAAATTGCAGTATATGCAAGAGTTTCAACTGAAAAAGAATCACAAGCAGAATCATTTTAAAGGTAAATAAAAATTTTTAAGTAATTTAACAAAAAGAATAGTTATGAATTGTACAAGCTATTGATAAATTCATACATTGGATTTGCAGAAAATTTGATATATGTGTAGAAGATAATTTAATTAGAGATTTTGAAAAAGAAACAAATATTTTTACATACTTTGAAAATCAATTAAAAAGAGAAAGACAAGAAAAGGAGTGGAGCTTAGAATTGTAAAGAAATAAAAAATATTCTTCTCAAAGTATTGACAAATTACTAATTTGTGTATATAATATTATACGTTACAAGAAGAACAAGAAGTTCTCACCTTACCTAAAGGGAAAAGGTTAAATATAAAATATTTTAGATTGTAAAATCTAGTTATTATTATGTTTAGTTGACTTGTAACAAAAGTCAATTTTTTTATTTGGAGGTGTTTTATATAAAACAAGAATTACCAATTAATGGTCAAATTAAAGCTAAAGAAGTTCAACTTATTAGTGATGATGGAGAAAAATTAGGAGTTATTTCATTTAAAGAAGCTTTGGAAAAAGCAGAAGAGAAAAATTTGGATTTAGTATTAGTTTCACCAAATGTTAACCCACCAGTATGTAAAATAATGAACTATGGTAAATACAAATTTGAACAAGCAAAAAAAGAAAAAGAAGCTAAAAAGAAACAAAAAGTCTTAGAGATTAAAGAAATAAGGATTACTCCAAATATTGAAGAACATGATTTTGGTTTTAAATGCAAAAATACAAGAAAATTTCTAGAGGAAGGAAATAAAGTTAAAATTACAGTTAGATTTAGAGGAAGAGAAGTAAACAATTTAAAATCTGGAGAAATGATTTTAGATAAATTTATTGAAGCTCTGGAAGATATTTCTGTAGTTGAAAAGAAACCAAAATTAGAAGGTAGAAATATGTTTATTATGCTATCAAAAAAAGCTTAATATATATACATAATTAAATGAAAGGAGCGGTGGCTTATGCCAAAATTAAAAACAAATAAGGCTGCTAAAAAAAGATATTCATTAACAGCATCAGGAAAAGTTAAAAGAACAACAGCTAATAGAAGACATTTATTAGCAAATAAAACAAAAAGGCAAAAATTATCAAGCAGAAGACCAGGTGCATATGCAGATAAGAGCTGCGAAAATACAATTAAGAAATTATTACCATATGGAAATTAGAATTTAGAAATTAAGGAAGGTGAAATAAATGGCAAGAGTAAAAACAGCTAGAACAACAAGAGCAAGACATAAAAAAGTTTTAAAACAAGCAAAAGGATATTATGGAGCAAAACATTATAGATTTAGAATGGCAAATCAAGCCGTTATGAAATCTCTATCATATGCTTATGTAGGAAGAAAAGATAAAAAGAGTGATTTTAGAAAATTATGGATAACAAGAATAAATGCAGCAGCTAGAATGAACGGAATAACATACAGCAAATTAATTGCAGGTTTAAAGAAAGCTAATGTAACAATAAACAGAAAAATGTTAGCAGAAATTGCTATAAGTGACCCAAAAGCATTTACTGAAGTTGCCCAAATAGCTAAAAAAGCATAAATATAGTGTTAATAGTATAGTTTGAAGCTATACTATTTTTTTAAGAACGAAGCACTTTTAAAAAATGTGATAAAAATAGAGAATTTATATAACATTAATTCAATTAGAAATAGCATAAAAATGGTAGAATGAAAACTCATTTTACCATTTTTTAATTTATTGTTTTTTCATTTTTGGCTTAGAAATAAGAGAAGCAATATATCCGAAAAATACTGCAGCTGCAATTCCTCCAGCTGATGCTTTAACTCCTCCTGTAAAAGCACCAACTATTCCAGATTCTTTTACACCTTCAATAGCACCTTTTGCTAAATTATATCCAAAACCTGTAAGCGGAACTGTAGCGCCTGCTCCTGCAAAGTCTACTACATATTTATATATCCCAAGTCCACCAAGTATTGCACCAGTTGTTACAAATACAACTAAGATTCTTGCAGGTGTTAATTTAGTTTTATCAATTAATATTTGTCCTACAACACAAATTAATCCACCAACAACAAAACATTTTAAAAGTTGTATCCAATCAAAATTTTGTAAAAATTCCATATTAACACCCCTTTAAATTTCAATACTTATTGCATGAGCTATACCTGGTATAGATTCACCTTGTTGAGCACTTGTTGAGTTTGTAAGTGCTCCTGTAGCAATAAGTAAAATTCTTTTTAATTTTTTATCTTGCATCTGTTTAAACAAATATCCAGAAAAAACACTTCCACAACATCCGCATCCACTTCCGCCTGCGTGTGTATCTTGTTTTTCTTTATCAAAAATCATAACTCCACAATCATTGTAATTTGCTTTTATATTATATCCTTCTGAAGATGCTAAATCTATTAATATTTCTTTACCAATATGACCTAAATCTCCAGTTATTATTGCATCATAGTAGCTTGGTTTTCTTCCAGTGTCTTTTAAATGTGTTAGTAATGTATCAAAAGCAGCAGGTGCCATAGCAGCTCCCATATTATTTGCATCTTTAATTCCCATATCAACAATTTTACCAGGTGTTACATGTGTTATATAAGGACCAGATCCAGATTTAGATATTATTGCAGCACCAGCACCTGTTACTGTCCATTGAGAAGTAGGAGTTCTTTGATTTCCAAGCTCTAGTGGAAATCTAAATTGTTTTTCAGCACTACAAAAATGACTAGAAGCAGCACAAAGTATATTTTCCATTCCTGATTCTGCAAATATTGCAGCTAAACTCATACCTTCAACAAATGTTGAACAAGCACCAAATATTCCAAAAAATGGAATATTTAATTCCCTTAAACCGAAACTTGAAGAAATACATTGATTTAGCAAGTCTCCAGCAAAACAATAATCTATTTTTTCAGATGGAATACCTGATTTAGAAATTAAGGTATTTACTGTTTCTTTTATAATTTTACTTTCAGCTTTTTCCCAGCTATCTTCTCCCCAAAATTCATCTTCTAAACATTGATCAAAATATTTAGCAAGAGGACCATCTGATTCTTTTGGACCAACAATAGAAGCAACTTGTGTAATTGTAGGTGGAGTATCAAATTTTATAGTTTGTTTTCCTATTTTTTGCATTAAATCATCTCCTTTTAAACTAAAGTAATAGATTGAGTGTTAAAAATTAAAAAGACAAGACCAACTATTATAGATGCAGATATACCAAATACTAATACTGGACCTGCAACTGTAAACATTTTTCCTCCAACACCCATAACATATCCTTCAGATTTATATTCCATAGCAGGAGCTACAATAGAATTTGCAAAACCTGTAATTGGTATTAATGATCCTGCTCCTGCAAATTTTCCTATTCTATTAAATACATTTAGACCTGTTAAAAATGCACTTATACCGATTAAGATTATTGAAACAATAGTTCCTGAAGCTTCAGTACTTATACCTCTTTGTTTGCATATAAATGAGATTACTTGACCAATTGAACAGATTAATCCACCAACCCAAAAAGCATTAAAACAATTTTTTAAAATTGGTGAATTAGGTGATTTTTGATTAACATATTCTTGATAACCTTTTTTTGTATCTAATGGCTTCATAATTTACCTCCTAATTAATTATTTATTTCTATTTAAATCTAAAATAAAACCTAAATCTATATCAACAAAATATTCAGATATTTTATCACCATCAATAGTTGCTCTTTGTTCTAAAACCTTTATAGAAGAAATATAATCAATAGTTTTTGATGCTTCACTTATAGTTTTTACAATTGCATCCTTCCAAGAAATGTTTGAAGAACCTGTGACAATTAAATGTTTTTCAATATCCATAAAATACCTCCTAAAATCTTTTAAAGATATATTTTCCTAAATGAAGAAAATTTATACAAAAAATATGGAAAAAGTTTTCTAATAATAATATAATTATTGCAAAACATAAAAAATAATATATATTTTTGAAATACATAAATAGGAGGTAAAAATTGATAGATAAAGTACGAGAAGTAGCATTAAAGACTTTATATAAAATAGAAAATGAAGATACATATTCAAATTTAGCACTAGATGAAATGATAAAAAAAAATAAAAATAATTTATCTAATAAAGATATATCTTTTATATCTGAAATAGTATATGGAACTATTTCATGGAAACTAACAATAGATGAAATTATAAAAAAATATTCAAATATAAAATTAAAAAAAATATCTTTATGGATTTTAAATGTATTAAGAATAGGAATATATCAGATAGTATTTTTAGATAAAATACCAAAATCTGCTGCTGTAAATGAATGTGTAAATCTTGCTAAAAGGTATGGACATAAAGGAAGTTATAGCTTTGTAAATGCGATTTTAAGAAAAGTAAATAAAGATGAGTTAGAAGAATTCAAAAATATAAATAATAATGTAGGAAAAATTTCAAAACTGACATCAACTCCAGAATGGATAGTAAAAAGACTATTATTAGAAAAAGATGAAAATGAAGTATATAAAATATGCCAAAGTTTTAATATAAGACCTAAAATTAATATAAGGATAAATAAATTAAAAATTGATAAAAATGAGCTTAAAAAACAACTAGATCAAATAAATGTAAAATATGAAGATGGTCAATTAGAGGACTTTCTTATATTAAATGGTCTAAAAGATATTGAGAATTTAGAATTATTTAAGCAAGGTTATTTTACAATTCAAGATGAGTCAGCAGGACTTACATCTATTGTATTAAATCCAAAAAATGGAGAAAATGTATTAGATGCTTGTAGTGCTCCTGGAGGAAAAACAACTCATATGGGAGAACTTATGCAAAATAATGGTAAAATTACTGCATGGGATATATATCCTAATAGACTAAAATTAATTAATGAAAATACAAATAGACTTAAGATAAATATAATTAATACGGAAATAAAAGATGCAAGCATATATGATGAAAAATATTTTGAAAGGTTTGACAAAATTTTATTAGATGTACCATGTTTAGGAATTGGAGTTATAAAAAGAAAGCCAGATATAAAGTGGCAAAAAAGAGAAGAAGATATAAAAGAAATTACTATATTACAAAAGAAAATTTTAGAAGTTTGTTCCAGATATTTAAAAAAAGGAGGAGAGCTAGTATATTCAACATGTAGTATTTTAAAAGAAGAAAATCAAGATATTATTGAAGATTTTTTAGATAAAAATAAAGAATTTGAAATATGTAAATACAATAAGGAAGATAATATAAAAATAAAACAGAATTTGCAAGATGATAAATACATAAAAATATATCCAAATAATATAAGTGATGGCTTTTTTATATGTAAATTATACAAAAAAAGATAAATATTACAATTGTATTACATTTTCTTTACAATTAAGTAAAATATATTGACTTTAAAGTAAATAATAATAAAATATATACATATCAATATATGAAAATTTTACAAAAATATACAATAACCTACAAAAAATATAGTAAATACAAGTATTGTTTTAAAGATTTTGTAAATCATATAAATAAAAGTATCAAAGGAGAAAATAAAATGGCTCAATGCTTAGGATTATACATTGAAAATGGACTAATTAAATATGCCAAAATTTCAAAAGAACGTGATAATGTTAAAATTGATTCTTTTGGAATTAAATTTTATGAAAATCTTAATGAAGCCATAGACCAAATAATAGAAGAAACATATAGTTATAAAACTCCTATGAGTGTTAATTTATCAGAAGAAACTTATAGATACTTTAATATGTTTTCATTGTTATCAAAAAAAGATTTAGAAAAAGCAATAGCAGTTGAATTTGAATCATATTGTGCTGATAAAGGATATAATCCTAATGTTATTGAAACAAGATATGCGTTAGTAAATAATTTAGAAGATAAAGAAAAAATAAAGGTAATACATGTTGGCGTAAATAAAATGGAAATCAACAAACGTCTTCAGGATTTTTCAAAATATAGATTAATAAATCTTTCGCCAATATCTATGAGTATTGCTAACATAGCAGATATACAACCAAGACAAAATGCTATTATTGTAAATATAGAAGATAAAACCAAGATAACTACCATAATTGATGAAAAAATATATGATGTTCAAACATTAGATGAGGGTAGTGAAGAAATATTACAAAAGATAAGTATTAAAGAAAATTCTTTTTCTAAATCATATGAAATATGTAAAAATACTACAATTTATACAGCAGAAGGAAAAGAACTTGGAGAAGATACAGAAGGACATTTAGAAGATATAATGCCAACATTATATAATATTGTTGGAAGAGTACAAAAGATGATTAATGAAAGTTTAAATAAAATAGATGTAGTATATATAACAGGAACTGCTGCAGTAATAAACAATATAGACTTATATTTCCAAGAGTATTTAGCAGATGTAAGATGTGAAATATTAAAACCATATTTTCTTAAAAATATAATTAAAGAAACAAATATAAAAGATTATATAGAAGTTAATTCTGCTATATCAATTGCTCTTCAAGGACTAAATGAAGGAATTGAAGGAATGAATTTTAAAAAGAATACTCTTGCAGATAAACTTTCATCTTCTATTACTATGCCAGAATCACACAAAGATAAAACAAAGCAAAATAGTACAAAACAATCTAAAGTGAAAAATATATCATTTGATTTTAATCTTAAAGGAAGTTTAGATAGTGTTGAATTTAATCTTATTAGATTAGCAGCAAGTATACTTATATTTATAATTGTATATGCGGCATTTACAACATTATTATCAAAGCAGATAGAAAATAAAAAACAAAATGTTTTAGAGTTAACAAATCAAATAAATTCACAAATAGCTTTAGTAAAATCAGATAGTAATAAATTAAAGACTAGAACTAATGAATATACAAATATGATAAACAATTTACAAGAATTATCAGACAGATTAAATGATATAAATCAAAGTAGACATGCAATTCCAAATCTATTATATGAAATTATGACAGATATTCCAGCTGATGTACAAGTTACTTCAATAGAAAATACAACAAAAAAACATATTGTAATAACAACAGAAGCAATAAAATATGAACAAATTGGATATTTCAAAGCTAAACTTAAATCTGAAAACATTTTAACAAATGTAATATCTAATAGTGGTGTAAAAGAAGGCGAAATTGTAAAAGTTACAATAGAAGGAGACTTGCCATGAGAAAATTATTAATATCAGTTTTAATTATAGTATTATTTATAATAGCTGGATATATGTGCTTAAATGGAATGACAATTGTCAATTTGGATATTTTGGGAATTAAACAAATTCAAGCAGAAAATAAAAAATTGGATGATTCTATTTCAGTTGCTTCAAGGCTAGCAAGCACAGATTACCCAACAGAGATTTCAAATGTTGCAAAAAGCTTAAAAGAATTACAAAAGGAAAAAGAAAACTATGAAAACTTAGTAACTATCAGTACGGAAAGTGATGTACAAGCGGCAGCTAAAATGAAAAAATTTGAAACAGAATATTTATGGACAAAAATAGGAAATTATGCAAAAAAAGAAGGTGTTACTATGAAATTAGATTTTAGAAATAGTAGCACTGGAACACAAGGATTATATGACTTAGAATTTACAGTTACAGGTCAATATATTGGAATAGCAGATTTTATATATGAAGTAGAAAATGATGATACTTTAGGATTTAAAATAGAAAACTTTAAATTATTACCAAGTCAAGATGATACCAATATATTAGTAGGTACTTTCAATTGTAAAGATATTGCAATTAATATAGATCCATCAAATATAAGTAGTCCAAGTCTATCAACTCAAACAAGTGGAGATAATAATGCTATTACAAATCAAACTATTGAAGATACAACAAATACTATTGAATAATATAGAAAGGAAAACAATATGGCTAAGATAATTGTAAGAGAAACAATAATTATATTATTATTATGTTTGGCTATAATATTAATATTAGGTGTAGTTTTATATAACTATGTACCTACTAATAAAATATTACCTGAACAAGTTTCATACAAACAATCTCAAGAAGTAAAATCAGCAATAGAACAATCTGTATCTGCAGAGGATTCTCAAGTTATTTTAACTTATCAAGTTGATGCTACTGATTTAGATAATTATGAAAAAATGAGAGACTATCATAAAGGAAAAACAAATCCATTTTCTTCAGTTAAAAGTGAAAATGAAGGGACATCTTCTGAATCTAATCAAACAAATTCAGAAAATACAGCTACAAACAAAAATATAAGTACTAATACAAATAATATAAAAAATAATAAGGGAGATAATTCAATACAAGATACAGAAAATAGATTATTTCCTGACAAGGGAATAAAATAATTAAATTAAAAGGATGTAGAAATTGTTTAATAATAGGTTATATTTATTTAAATAAATATATACAAAAGAAAATATTTTAAAAGGAGGAATTTTTCATGATGAAAAATCAAAAAGGTATTACTTTAGTTGCTTTAGTAATAACAATCATTGTTTTATTAATTTTAGCAGGAGTATCAATTGCTATGTTAACAGGTGAAAACGGAATATTAGGTAGATCAGTATCAGCTGTTGATACATCTAAAATAGCAGAAGATAAAGAAGCTGCAGCTTTAGATTTAAACTCTGCTTACACATCTTACATGGAAGCTAAATATGTTTCATCAACACCTACAACAGAAACTTTTGGTGCTTGGTTAAAAACAAATTCATCAAAATATTTAACTGATTCTACTCATTATACAGTTGATGCAACAGGAGATAGTGTAATAATTACAACTAAAAACACAGTAAAACATGAGGGTGCTACAGAAGCTAAAGCAGAAACAGCTACAGTACAACCAAATGGCGGATTATCAGCTTGGACAGCAGCAGAATAAAATAATGATTACAAAAATAAAGGCATATGCATTGTATGTATATGCCTCGATTTCTATAAAGGGTAGGATATAAATGAATATAATAATATATGTAACAATATTTTTAATTGGAATAATGTTTGGTAGTTTTTATACATTAGCAACATATAGAATACCACAAAAACAAGATATAACACATAAACACTCATATTGTCCTAATTGTAAGTCAAAATTAGGCTTTTTTGAGTTGATTCCAGTTTTAAGTTATATATTTTTAGGAGGAAAATGTAAACATTGTAAAAATAAAATAGGAGTTAGATATATAACATTAGAGTTATTATCTGGTTTAACTTTTATATTGTTTGCTGCACTATTAAACGTAAATGTAAATAGCAATATACAAATTTTTATATATTTTATCTTTATTGTATTATATTTAACATTTATATTTTTAACTGCTGGAATTGATAAAGAAAATAGAAAAATAGAAAAATCAGTATTATTATATGGTTTAATTATTTCTATTTTATATATTGTATATCTATATATAGTAGAAAAGGTTAATATATATAGATATATTATATATATACTAGCATTTATTGTATTTTTACTAATTAATATTATTTTAGTTAAAAGAAAAAAGGCAAATTATTGTATTTTAATATTAATGGTAGTAATGATTATGGCAATATTTACTGGAGAATTTGTAGCAATAAATACAATAATTGTAACAATACTTGCAGTTGCAATATATTTAATACTTAATAAAATAAAAAATAAAATGAATAAAAATCAAGAGAAAAATATTACAAAAGAGTTACCAATGGGATATTTTTTATGTATTTCAAATATCATAATATTTTATCTTACAACAATTTTAATCTCTTAAAAGTAAAGGAGATAATATGAATATAAAGAAAAACTCTGGTTTTACGGGGATAGATGTATCAATTTCATTAATTATAATAATGATTTTTATTGGTAGCATAACTGCTATACTGTATAATTTTCAAGTTAAATCTAGACAAATTGATAGAAAATCACAAGCAACTCAAATTATTATTGAAATATTAGAATTTGCAAAAAGTGCTAATTTCGAAGATTTAAATCAGGAATATTTAAATAATTTTAAAGACACAAATTATTCAAGTTTAAAAGGATATAATATTAATGTAAGTTGCCAAAATGATAAAGATATATTAGAAATGGAAACAAATACGCAAGAAGTAAATGCAAAAAAAGTAATAGTTAATGTTAGTTATTTAGTAAACAATGAAACTAAGAATTTAAGTATATATACTTGGATTGTAAATAATTAAAAATATAAGGAGCTATAATGAAATCAGAAAAAGGTATAACTTTAACATCTTTAATTATATATGTAATTGCAATGGTAGTTGTAGTAAGTATAATCGCTGTAATTACTAAATATTTTTATAGTAATATAAGCGAAGTTTCAAAATCATCAAATACTAGCACTACATTTACTAAAATAAATAGCTTTATATCTGATGAGGTAAATAAAACTGGTAATACACTTTTTTATTGTTCAGATGCAGGAGATATTATTGTATTTTATAATCCAAATGATAAAGATGAATTAAATTCAAATTCTGGATATACACAATATACTTTTAAAGGAGATTCAATATACTTAAATAAAATAAAAATATGCAAAGATGTAGAAGATTGTAAGTTTATAGTAATAGAAGATAAGGAAAAATATAAATTTAAAATACGTTTGACCATAGGTAAGAATGAAAAAGAAATTGTTTATACTTTAAAAACTAGTAAATAAATACAAAAATAGTAAATATATGTAATTATTGAAAAATGAACAAATATGATATGATTTAAAGTATAATATAGGTAGATACTAAAGAAAGGGAGAAATAAATATGGATGTACGAAGAAGACAACCTATAGGAGTTGAATTAGTAAGAAGAGGAATTGTTACTGAAAGCGATATTGATAAAGCATTGCAATATCAAAGAAATAACCCTAATATGAGATTAGGAGATATATTATATGTTTTAGATGTATGTGATCCTAAAATATTAATTGAAGCTATAGCTGATATATTAGGAGAAAGAGGAATAGTTTTAAAGTCTAACAATATAAAAGTTAATATTACTGACTATATTTCTTTAGAAGTTGCTAAAAAAAATAAAGTAATACCATTTGAAATAGATTCAGGTAAAATAAAAGTATGCTTTGCAGAAACCACAAATAATAAAAGTATGGAAACAATAAGATTATTGATGCTAAATAAAGGTTTAATAATGGAACCATATATAACATTTGAAAGCAGTATAGAAAAACTATTAAAAGCTTCAGAAGGTGTAGCTTCAGAAAATTTGAAAATAGCAGGTGATATTAATTCTATTACAGAATTAATAGATAACATCATAAAAACTGGAATGGAGAAAAGAGCTAGTGATATACATATAGAGCCTTTAGTAGATTCAGTTAGAATAAGATATAGAATTGATGGTGAATTATTTACAGCCGCAAATATAGATAAAGAGAAGCAAACACAAATGATAGGAAGATTAAAAGCAATATCAAATATGCACCAAGAAAAACAAGACTCACAAGATGGTAGGATTTTATTATATGATGATTATAACATTCGTGTATCTTCTCAAAAGAATGTTCATGGTGAGAAATTTGTTTTAAGATTATTAAAAAAAGACTCTGATGTAAAAAATATATTTGAATTAGGATTTCCTGGAGATCAAAAAGATTTAAAGAAAAGTATAAATAAGAAAAATAGTATAACAATTATGGCTGCACCTACGGGAGAAGGTAAGACAACTACTTTATATAGTATTATAGATTATTTAAATAAGCCAGAAATTAATATTACAACTATTGAAGATCCAGTCGAAATAAGAATTGATGGTTTAAATCAAATTGAAATAGATAAAAAAGCTACATTTTCAGATTCATTAAGAACTGTATTAAGACAAGATCCAGATATTATATTAGTTGGAGAGATAAGAGATAAAGAAACTGCCGAAATTGCAATACAAGCAGGACAAACAGGTCATTATGTATTATCTACAATACATACCATAAATAGCATTGAAGTAATAACAAGGCTAAGGAAAATGGGATTATCAGATTATGATATAGCAAGTACAATTGCTACAACAATATCACAAAGATTAGTAAGAAAATTATGTCCTCATTGTAGAAAAGAAAGAAAATTTACAGATGAAGAAAAAAAGGTTATAGAAAGTATTGGAAAACAATATGGAGTAGACTTTAATATAGCAAATGGTATTACATATGATGCAGTTGGATGTAAGAAATGTAATAATACAGGATTTTTTGAAAGAATGGGAATATTTGAGATATTAGATATTACAGATGATATTAGAGAATTAATAATGAATGGTGCATCAAGTATTGAAATTAAGAAAAAAGCATTAGAAGAAAATTATAAACCATTAGTAGTAGATGGTATAGAAAAAGTTATAGATGGAAAAACTAATTTAGAAGAATTAAATCGAAAATTGTTAATATATTAGAATTTAGATAAAATAAACGGAGGAAAAATATATGGTTGATATGAATAAAATACTAGATGAAGCAATTGAAAAAGATGCTTCTGATGTACACATGATTTGTACAAATAAACCCATGCTTAGAATTTCAAGAGAATTAAAACCAATAGAAGAAATGGATGTACTAAACGAGCAAGACATGAATGATATATATGATTTTCTAGTAAAAGGAAATTTAGATTCAGATGAAGTATATAGGAATACAAGAAGATTAGATACATCTTATGAGTATAAAGGAATAAGACTAAGAGTAAATATTTCTTTTTCTGACAATATTCCGCTTTGTACATTAAGATTAATAAAAAATGAGTTACCAACTTATGAGTCATTGGGTGTACCAGATATTGTAAGAAGAATGACATATCAACCACAAGGATTAATGTTAGTTACAGGAAAGACAAACTCTGGAAAAACAACAACATTAAATGCTCTAATAAATGATATTAATGAAAATCAAAATAAAAAGATATTAACTCTAGAAAACCCTATAGAATATAAACATCATTCTAAAAAATCTTTAATAGTTCAAAAAGAAGTTGGAAAAGGAAAAGATGTACTTACATTTAGCGATGGTGTTAAAAACTCATTAAGAGAAGATTGTGATATATTAGTAATTGGAGAGATTAGAGATAAAGTAACTATGGAAGCTGCAATAGAAATGGCAGAATCAGGGCATTTAGTAATAGGTACACTTCATACTAAATCTTGTGCTGAAACAATAGATAGAATGATAAATTTTTACGAAGTTAGAGATCAAGCTAGTATAAAATATTTATTATCTGCTGTTTTAAAACTAGTTGTATCACAAAGATTACTAAAAGGAGTAGATGGTAAATTAGTTTTAGTTCCTGAGGTTATGGTGGTTGATAACATTGTTGCAGGAATAATAAGAAAAGAAAAAATAAGTGTTTCAGAAATAGAAGATGCTATTCAAAGTAATGCTGATAAAGGAAGCATTGGATTAATAAATTCTATTGCTAACTTATTTGTTAATGATAAAATTACATTAGAGCAAGCAAAATCTCAAATAGAAGAGAAAAATATTGAAACACTAAACAGAACTATAATGCAAATGAAAATAAAAAAAGAAGTTAAATAATTAAGGAGGTATTTCATGCCTATATTTATATACAAAGCTGTAACAGAAAGTGGATTAATTATTAGAAATAAAGTAGAAGAACCAAGTAAACAGACATTAATTAGAAAATTAAAAAATAATAATATAATACCAATATCTGTTGAACAAATAGCATATAAAGGAAAACAAATAAAAACACAGAAAAAAAATGTTACAGATATACAAGAAATAATGAAAAATGTAAATACCACTGCAATTGGTAGAAATAGAGCAAGAACATTATCTGCAAAAGAAAAAGTAAATATGTACTTAGCTAAAACTGAAAAAATAACATCTAGAGACTTAGTAATATTTACACAAAATTTCTATTTGCTAAAAAAGGCAAATTTCAATAATATTCATGCATTAAGTA
>CAZSMG010000014.1:0-23355 GCA_964608075.1 uncultured Clostridium sp.
ACTAAAATTCTATCCTCTCCTTCATATTGCTTTTCTTCTCCACCATTAAAGAAAAATGTTACATGTGCATATTTTTCAGTTTCAGCAATACGAAGTTGTGTTAAACCATTTTTACTTATTACTTCTCCAAATGTATTTACTAATGGCTCTTTTTTAAATGCTACTTTTACATTTGGCATTGTTTCATCATAACTTGTAAAGCATACAAAATATAAATTTAAATCTTTATTTTCAAAACCATCGAAATTTGAATCAACTAAAGCTCTAGTTATTTCTCTTGCTCTATCTGGTCTAAAATTAAAAAATATTACTGAATCATTTTTTTCTATTGTCGCAATTGGGTTATCACCATTACAAATAAGTGTAGGTTCAACAAATTCATCAAAAATTTCTTGTTGATATGAACTTTCTATTGCAGATATTACTGAACCTGATTTATTTCCTTCTCCGTTTACAATTGCATCATAGCATTTTTTTACTCTTTCCCATCTTTTATCTCTATCCATTGAGTAAAATCTTCCAGAAATACTTGCAATTTTTCCAACACCTTTTTCTTTTATTTTTTCTTCAAGTTGCATTATATATGTTTCAGCAGATGCTGGCGGTGTATCCCTACCATCTAAAAAGCAATGTATATAAACATCTTCAAAATCTCTTCTTTTAGCAAGTTCTAATAGTGCAAATAAATGTCTTATATGACTATGAACTCCTCCATCAGAAAGTAATCCTAAAATGTGTAATTTAGAATTATTTTTCTTGCAATTATCTACAGCCAAAATAAATTCTTCATTTGTGAAAAAATCTCCATCTTCTATAGATTTTGTAATTCTTGTTAACTCTTGATATACAATTCTTCCGAGCACCTATATTTGTATGCCCTACTTCTGAATTTCCCATTTGCCCATCTGGAAGTCCTACATTTAGTCCACTTGTATATACTTCAGTTACTGGGTATTTTTTCATTAGTTTATCTATATTAGGTGTATTGGCAAGTTCAATGGCATTTCCCTCTTTATTTGAGTTGTTGCCAAATCCATCTAATATCATAAGCATATTTACTTTTTCTTTCATATGTTATTACCTTTCCTTTTAATTATTATATTTTACTATCTTTGAAAATTCATCTGCTTTAAGGCTTGCACCTCCAACTAATGCACCATCTATATCTGACATTTCAAATAATTCCTTTGCATTTGATGATTTAACACTTCCTCCATATTGTATTATAACTCTGTCAGCTATATTTTGTCCGTATATTTTACTAATTTTTTTTCTTATTTCTTTTATGCTACTATTTGCATCTTCACTTGTTGCAGTTTTTCCTGTTCCAATAGCCCATATTGGCTCATATGCAATAATAACACCTTCTATTTCTTCTTTTGTAAGTCCTTCTAGCGCTAATTCAGTTTGCTTTGTTATTATCTCAACTGTTTTTCCTTCTTCTCTTTGCTCTATAGTTTCTCCTACACAAACTATTGGTTTTAAACCTTCTTGTAAAGCTGTTTTTATTTTTCTATTTACAGTTTCATTTGTTTCATTAAAGAATTGTCTTCTTTCTGAATGCCCTATTATTACATATTCTACTCCTATTGATTTAAGCATTTTTCCAGATATCTCTCCAGTATACGCTCCAGACTCTTCAAAATGCATATTTTGTGCACCTATTTTTATATTTGTTCCTTGTGCTGAAAGTAGACTATAAAATAAATCTGTATATGGAACACAAAGAATCACTTCATTTTTAGTATCTTTAACTAATGGTATAAGCTCTTCTATGAAAGCTATTGCTTCATTAGGAAGCATATTCATTTTCCAGTTACCTGCAATTACTTTTTTTCTCATACTTTCACCTCTTGCTTTATTTTTTTCTTAATTACATTTATTAATTTTTCTTTAGCATTATCTGTATAATCATTTATAAATATATAATCAAATTGACTTTGAAGAACTTTATTTGAATTAAACTCTTTTATATGTTCTTCAATTTCATCTAATCTTTTCTTTTGTACTTCTTTTGGTAAATTTCTTTTCTTTAATTCTATTTTTGCTCTTTTCACATCAGATGGAATCATATATATTGCAAACAAATCTTTTGCTCTTTTTTTAAATTCATAAATTGTACTATAATGTACTTCTGTAACTTGATTTTCATCCGATTGTAAATTTGATTTACTATATCCATACTTTGAGCCCAAAAATTCAAAATCAAATGATATATTATTATTTTTCTTTAATATTTCAAATTCTTTATCAGATATAAAGTTTTTATCAACTCCGTCTATTTCACCTTTTCTTTTTTCTCTTGTGGTATATATAACTAAATTTTTAAAATTTAATTCTTTAACAATTACATTTTTAAAAAAGGACTTTCCTATACCTGTTACTCCTGATAATGTTACTATCATATTAATACCTCTTAAGCATAATTATCTTTCATCATCTTCTTCATCTTTATACTTATCTTTTTCTTTACAATATTTTTCTAAATTCTTAAATATTGGTTCGTAATCAAATCCTTTAGGAAATTTAGTTTTTCCATTCCTAATTAATTGAAAAGTTTTTTCCATGTCAAGCCATGCCATTGCCTTCACTTCTTCTTTGTTTGGATTTACATCTTCTTTTTTTACCTTTATACAAAAAAATGTAATTAAAAAGTTTCTTAATTCATTATTATCTTTAAAAAATAATCTACATTCTTCATCCGAAACTACTTTTAAATCTAATATTTTATCCTTTTTTATTTCTAATTCTTCATCAAGTTCTCTTATCATTGCTTGCTCTGCAAGTTCATTTCCATCAATATGTCCTGAACATAAATCTAATTGTCCAGGTGTTAAACCTTTGCTGGCTCTTTTTTCAATAAGAATTTCATCATTCTCATTTATGACAAAACAACTTACTCCTCTTAGCCATTCTTCTGTTCCTAGCTCTGTTTCTTTTGATTTGTCTATTGTACCTATTAAAGCACCTTCTGAGTCATATACCCAATAATTCATTTCATCTTTTCTTCTATACATATCTTTCTCCGTTTCAACATCCTTTATTTTAATTATTTGTTTTCTAAACATTCTATTCCTGGTAATTTTTTACCTTCTAAAAACTCTAATGATGCTCCTCCACCTGTTGATATATGTGTCATTTTATCAGATAGTCCTATCTTTTCTACTGCAGCTGCTGAATCGCCACCTCCGATTATTGTTACTGCATCTAATTTTGATAATATCTCAGCTATTGAATTTGTACCAATTGCAAATTGATCAAATTCAAATAATCCTAAAGGTCCATTCCATATAACTGTCTTTGCGCTTTTTAATTCTTCAGCAAACATTTCTATTGTTTTTTCTCCAATATCGAACCCTTCCCATCCATCTGGAATTTCTGTCCAGCTAACTGTTTTGCTTTCTGTGTCAGATTTAAATTCTTTACCTACTTTTGTATCTATTGGTAATAGTAATTTTACACCTTTTTCTTTTGCTTTTTTCATTGTTTCTTTTGCTAAATCTAATTTATCAACTTCACAAATAGAATCCCCAACATTATATCCTTGTGCTTTAAAGAATGTATATGCCATTCCTCCACCAATTATTAATGTATCTACTTTTTCTAATAAGTTATCTATTACACCGATTTTGTCCGATACTTTTGCTCCACCTAATATTGCAACAAATGGTCTTTGAGGATTTAAAATTGCATTTCCTAAAAGGTTTAATTCTTTTTCAATTAAAAATCCAGATACTGCTGGTAAAAATTTAGCAACACCTGATGTTGATGCATGTGCTCTATGAGCAGCTCCAAAAGCGTCATTTACAAATACTTCAGCCATTGATGATAATTCCTTTGCAAAATTTTCATCATTATCTGTTTCTTCTCTATGGAATCTTACATTTTCAAGAAGCAATACTTCACCCGTATTTAATTCAGATGCTAATTTTTTTGAATCTTCTCCTATAACATCTTTAGACATTTTTACATCTACATCTAATAATTTTGATAATTCTTTTGCAACTGGTTTTAAAGAAAATTCATCTTTAAATTCTCCTTTTGGTCTTCCTAAATGTGAGCATAATATAACTGCACAATTATTATCTAACAAATACTTTATTGTAGGAAGTGCTGCAACTATTCTTGTATTATCAGTAATATTTTGATTTTCATCCATTGGAACATTAAAGTCACATCTTACTAAAACTTTCTTATTTTTTAAGTCAATATCTTTTATAGTTTTTTTATTCATATAAAAATCCTCCTTAAAACTATTATTCCATATTATCTTTTTAACAATACAATTCTACAACAAAAAAGAACACTTTTCAAGTGTTCTTTTAAATAATTGTAATGTTTTTTATCCTAATTCTGCAAAATATTTTATTGTTCTTACCATTTGACTTGTATAAGAATTTTCGTTATCATACCAAGCTACTACTTGAACTTGATATAAACCATTTCCTATTTCAGTTACCATAGTTTGTGTGCTATCGAATAATGAGCCATATCTCATACCTATAATATCTGAAGAAACCAATAATTCTTCTGTATATCCAAAAGATTCATTTGCTTCAGATTTCATAGCTTCGTTTATTGATTCTACAGTAATATTATCACCTTTTACAACTGCAACTAATATAGCAGTTGATCCTGTTGCAACTGGAACTCTTTGTGCAGACCCTATTAATTTTCCATTTAATTCTGGTATAACTAATCCTATAGCTTTTGCTGCTCCTGTTGAATTTGGTACTATGTTTATTGCAGCAGCTCTTGCTCTTCTTAAATCTGCTTTTCTATGTGGGCCATCTAAAAGCATTTGATCTCCTGTATAAGCATGTACTGTTGTCATTATTCCAGATTGTATTTTAGCATAATCATTTAATGCTTTTGCCATAGGTGCAAGACAATTTGTCGTACAAGATGCTGCTGATATAATTTGGTCATCTTTTTTTAGTATATCTTGATTTACTCCAAATACAACTGTTTTTAAATCCTTTCCTGCTGGTGCTGATATTACAACTTTTTTTGCACCTGCATCAATGTGTGCCTGTGCTTTTTCTTTTGTTGTATAAAATCCTGTACATTCTAAAACAACATCTACACCAATTTCTCCCCATGGTAAATCTTTTGCATCTTTTTCGGCATATATTTTAATTGTTTTTCCATCTACTGATACCCAATCTTCTCCTGCAAGTACTGTATCTGCTTTTTGATATGTTCCTTGCGCTGAATCATATTTTAATAAATGTGCAAGCATTGCTGGACTTGTTAAGTCATTTATTGCAACAATTTCATACCCTTCTGCTCCAAACATTTGTCTAAATGCAAGACGTCCTATACGTCCAAAACCATTAATGGCTACTTTTACTGACATAAATAATTCCTCCTTAATATAAAAGCTTTATAGCTTATATCTACTTTATTTTATAGTATTCCCTAATTTGATTAGGCAATACAATTCTATATCAAAAAATATTATATTTCAAGTATTATTTTATATAACTTTTACTTTTTTTCATAAATTTTCCATACTTGTATTGACATTTTACATAATATGTAATATAATTAAGATGTAGTAGGAATTATCCTACACAATTTGTTTACACAATAAACCAAGCAATGTGAAAGGAGGAAAACACTATGACTCGTGGACAGCCACATATTGATTTTCATGATAGTAAAGCCAAATTAGAAATGTAAAAGATCAGGCGGCCAAACCGGAATTTATTGTAGCCGATTTGTTGTAAGGAGAAATTATGAAAATAGGTGCTTTATGGCATTATTTGCCAGGTTATCTCTAGCTATGCTAAAGTAAACCAAATTTGTGTAAAAATTAATTTGCGATAGTTCGCAAAAAGGGATCCGTAATGGTATTATGGATCCCTATCTTTTTTTATTTAATAACTTTAACATATATTTTTATTTCATCATCTTTTCTAATACTAATATAAACATTGCATGTGACCAACCAAGACCTATTACCCAATTTGGTTTTAAAGTATTATTATCTATTTGCTCCCCTAAGAAGTAATGTTTTCCTGCAGTTTTAACAACAAAGTCAAAAGTCTCTTTAGCTTTTTTCTTTTCACCTTTTTCTAAATAATATAAAGTCATCCATAAATTTGCAATTGGCCACGGATTACTATTCATATAGTGATCATTTTCAAATCTTTGATATCCGCCTGTATATGTCCTTAAAGTTAAATTAATTCTTTCTATTGTATTTTGTATTTTCTTTTCTTTTGATGTAAATACATTAAATGGAACAACTGCACCTAACATACTTATATCCATTTTTTTATCTTCTGTGTTTCTTACATATGAGCTTTTACTTTCATCATACATATTTTCATTTATATATTTTTTTATATCTCTTTGAAGTTTTTCAATTTCTCTTTCTGATTTAGATATCTTCTCATCTTTTAACCTATTATTTTCAAAATCAGAAACATTTTTACCAAGTACTTTATATATCTTTAAAATACTATCAAATGCAGAATATATACTTGCTAAAGAATATAAATGTACTCCTTCACACATTTCCCATAAATCATAACTTACATGATATTTATTTGTTTTATTAAATAAATCATTTATATATCTTTTCAAAAAATCAATTGCTTTTTCACACATTTTTAAGTTATCTTTTAAAAACTTTTCATCTTTAGTATATTCAAAATGAGAATACACTCCATATACAACACTTGCAGTTTCATCTATTTGATATCCCCAACATGGTGCTAATCTTCCATCTGTAAAAAATCTTTGTTCCCACATTCCATTTTTACTTTGAGTATTTTTACAAAAAGACTTATAAAACTTTTCTGTTTCTTTTTCCATTTTTAATATGTCTAATGCTTTAGTTATAAAAACTGCATCTCTTGGCCAGCAATATGCATATCTTCCACATTTTGTTAAATCTTCATCAATTTCTGGAGCTGCTATAATTCCACCAGTTGCTTGATTTGTAAGTAATGGAAATAGTAAAATTGTTCTTTTGTATATCTCTTGGATCTTTTCGTCATAGCTATTTTTTTGTTCTTTCAAATTTAAACCATTATGATTTTTAACATATTTTCTCCAATAACTTTTTGTATTTGTATATTCTTTTTGGAAATCAATTTTTCTTACTCTTTCAACTTCATTTTCCATTTCACACATTTTTAAATCATTATTTTGTATTAAAATACAAATATCTAAAGTCTTTTTTTCTCCTGGTTTTATTATACCTATATCATACTTAATACTAGAATCATTAGACATACCTATATAATCTTTATCATATATATTTGCCGCATTTATAGTATTTTTGCTTCCATTTATTTGATGTGCTGATATTTTGTCCGATTTAGAAAATGTTGAAAATATAAAATCATGTGAATATTGCATCATTCCATTTTCTATAACTTTACATCCAACAAAATTATTTTTGTCAGATAATAATTCTGAATGTATAAAAAAATCTATATTTAAATCAATTGTATTTTCATTTATAAAAGTATATTTTTTAGCAAGTATATTTTCTTTTATTAATATATAATCTGTTTGAACTACTTTTAATTTAAAATATGTATTATCTATTTCCGTATTTAAAATATTTGTATCTGTATCATAATATTGTTTATATGTATTATTTACATCATCATGTAAATAAATCAGATTAGAATCATTAACTTTTACTCCTGTGTGATAAAAGCTAATGTATTGTCTATTATCTTTATTTGGATAATAAATTCTTTGCAGCTCTCCTTTTGATGTATATGTTGCAAGCATCTGCTTATTTCCTATTATTGCTTCATTTAAATATTTACTATTCATTTTTTTCTCCCTTATGTTTTACTATTTTAAGATATAATATTAATTATTTGTTTTTCTAAATCTTTAATCTTTTCATTTATTCTAAATGCATCTTCATCTTTAATATCTACTTTCATATCTTCTCTTATCATTTCATCCATATCTTTAATTTCTTCTTTAAGTTTTTCTAATCTTTCAAGTATTTCTACTTTTAATTTATTTTGTTTTTTAACTTCTAACTTATGTGTCATAGTAATTTCATTATTTTGTAATTCATATGTTTCTCCAAATTCTGGTATTGTAACTAGAATTTTTGCTTCACTTTCTATTTTATTTTTTAGTACTTCTTGTGACTCCTCTTCACCATGTACTAAAAATATATGTTTTGGTTTATCAATAAAAGAATATATAAAATTCATAAGCCACTCTTGATCAGCATGTCCTGAATATCCTTCAATATATTCTATTCTTGCATTTACAGCAATTTCTTCTCCGAATATCTTAACTTTTTTAGCACCATTTACAATATTATATCCTAGAGTACCTGGTGCTTGATATCCTACAAACAATATTGTACTTTTTGAATTCCATAAATTATGTTTTAAGTGATGTTTTATTCTTCCTACTTCACACATACCACTTGCAGAAATTATTATACTAGGAGTCTGATCTTCGTTTAATGCTTTTGACTCGTCTGCAGTAATTGTAAATTTTAAACCTGGAAATTCTAGTGGATTATCGCCACTTTTAATTTCTTGTTGTATTTGCTCTTCAAAAAGCTCTGTATTTTCTCTAAAAACTTCTGTTGCAGATATAGCTAAAGGACTATCAACATATACTGGTGTTTTCATTAAAGTTTTATATTTTTTTGTAAATTCTTCATCATTTGTCTTTTCTTTTATTTTATTTAATTCATATAAAATTTCTTGAGTTCTACCAACAGCAAAAGATGGTATTACAACAGTTCCTCCGTTATCTATAGTTTCTGATACTATATCTAAAAACATCTCAGCTTTTTCCTCATTTCTCATATGAAGTCTGCTTCCATAAGTTGATTCCATAATTAAATAATCAGCATCTTCTATCATTGTAGGAGAATCTAAAAGAGGTATATCATTATTTCCTAAGTCTCCAGTAAATACTGCTTTTTCTTCTTTTCCATCTTCTTTTACCCAAACTTCAATAATACTAGAACCTAACATATGTCCAGCATCATTAAATCTAACATGTATATTTTCATCTATTTGGATAATCTCATCATATTTAACAGGCACAAATATTTCTAAACATCTAGCTGCATCTTCTGCTGTATATAGTGGAGGAATAGCTTTTTCTCCTTTTCTTAATCTTTTTTTATTTTTCCATTCATTTTCCATTTCTTGAATATGTCCGACTATCTGGTAACATTAAGCTACATAAATCACATGTTGCCTTGTGTGCATATATTGGATTTTTAAATCCTTCATTATATAATTTTGGTATTCTTCCTGAATGATCTATATGTGCATGTGTAAGTAGCATAAAATCAATCTCTAGCGGATTAAATGCAAAAGGTTCAGCATTTGCAAGTTCTAATTCTGCCCTGCCTTGATACATACCGCAATCAACTAAAAATTTTTTTCCAGCAGCTTCCACTAAAAAGTTTGAACCTGTTACAGTTTTTGCTGCTCCTAAAAAGGTTATTTTCATATAATACCTCCTTAAATTAATCAAATAATTTTATTTTTTTATTCAATTTTATTTCAAAATCCTTTTTTGTTATATCTCTTCTAAATTCAATTTCTATCTTTTCTTCAAATATATTTTGATCAAATAATTGTAGGTAAAATTTATTTTTCTCTTTTGTTATTTTTATATATATTTGTTCTAAAGATATTACTCTTGTTTTTAATATATTTTTTATTATATTATAGTTTATTTCATCTTCTTTAGAAAAGTTTAAAATGCACTTCATATTTATAGCTTTTTTTATCAACTCTTTTTGAGTATTTTTTAATTCTTTTTGCAATTCTTTTATTTCATATATTAGTTTTTGCTTATTATATGGAAT
This sequence comes from uncultured Clostridium sp., assembly GCA_964608075.1. Classification (GTDB taxonomy): domain Bacteria; phylum Bacillota; class Clostridia; order TANB77; family CAG-508; genus CAG-269. The sequence continues at coordinate 9,833 of CAZSMG010000014.1, forward strand.
CAAATTATAATATCTAAAAGAATATATAAGATTAATCATTTCTTGCCTTGTATTTACTTTTTTAATTTTTTCATTAAAACATTTCAAGAAAACTTTTTGCATATCTAAAAGCAATTTGTCTATTTCTTGGTTTTTATTTTTGATATCTAATAACTTTAAATATCTTTCTTTTTCATTAAGTTCAGCTTTAGTTTTTATATAGTTTTGAGGTCTTAATGATATATTATACTCTTCAATCTCATTTAAAATTGATTCTCTTTCCTTTTTTAGTATTTCTGATAATACCCTTATACTAAAAATCTTTTCTTTTAAAGGTAAATCTTTATTCCTTTTAATATATTCTTTTTCTAAAAGTTCTTTATTGCTAAGTATTTTATCACTCTTTTCGATTTTATCTGTAGCATCTTTCTTCTTTTTTGATATTTCTATTATATATTGTTCTTTATTATTTACTTTTTCTAATAACTCTTCTACTTCTTTTTTTTCTTTTTCAAATTTGCTTTTTTGTTTTTTACTTATCTTTATATCTAGCAAAAAAGATAAATTGTAAAGTAAATATATAAACTCTTCTGAATTTTCCTCACCATAATAAGTATCTAAATTATTTTTAAATTCTTCTAAATAATCTATTATATATTCTTTATCTTCTATCCAATTGTTCAAAAATTTATTTCCAACTAAAAGCAGCAAAATCTGATAAATTAAATTATGTTCTATACTTTCAATTTCAGTTGGAATAGTTGTCCATGAAAAGCCATTAAAATCTCTAAATGGCTCTACCATATTTATATTATTTCCTATATTTATAGTATTTGATAATGTTTCATTTATTATTAAATATTTATCTTTTATAATTTTATCCTTTTTAGTAATTTTTGCTACTCCATAAAGTAATTTTCTTTCAATGGGAAGACAAATTATTTCTCTAGCAGTTTTGTCTACTAAAAATGTTTTATCTTTTAATATACTATTTTCTTCATTATTTTTTATAGTTTTAATCATATTACAATCATTTTTTATTGTACTTATAATTTTCTCTATATACTTTTCTTTTGTATCTACGTCTATTTTTACTATTTCATAATCTTTATATGATGCTTCTACTTTATATAAAATGCTAAGGAGAAGATTTTTAGCTGTTTCATCAAACTTTTTATTTTCTAAGACTTCTTCAATTTCATTATTATAGTCTTTTTTTACTATTTTATCTAAAAATTTATCTTGTTTTATTTGCAAAGTTCTTCCCCTTTCTTTAGTATTTTATTCTTCTTCTGGTAAACTATTTGGAGCCATTTTTAATTCTTTTAATTGATCTGGTGTCATAAGTACTTGTCTTGGTTTACTACCTTGATATCCAGATATAACTCCTCGCTCTTCCATTTGGTCAATTATTCTTCCTGCTCTTGCATACCCCACTTTAAATCTTCTTTGTATAAATGATGTAGAAGCTTGTCCTGTTTCCACTACAATATCGATTGCATCCATTAAAAATGGGTCTGCATCATCACCACTGGCTTGTTCTTCTTTAAGTTCTTTATCTGATTTATTACTATTTTCAATGCTTTCTAATATATCTTCACTATATGTAGCTGTCCCATTTGATTTTATGAAATCAACTATTTTTTCAACTTCTCCATCTGTAACAAATGCTCCTTGAGCTCTAACAGGCTTAGGTGCACCTGCAGGATAGAATAACATATCACCTTTTCCAAGTAACTTTTCTGCTCCAACTGAGTCTAATATTGTTCTAGAGTCAACTTGTGAAGATACTGCAAATGCAATTCTTGATGGTACATTTGCTTTTATTAATCCTGTAATTACATCTACAGATGGTCTTTGTGTTGCAATTATTAAATGCATGCCTGCAGCTCTTGCTTTTTGAGCTAGTCTACAAATTGCATCTTCTACATCTTTTGCTGCAACCATCATTAAATCTGCAAGCTCATCAACTATAATTACTATTTGAGGAAGTTTTCCTATCCCATCTTCTTTTTCAATAACTTGATTATAGCCTTTTAAATCTCTTACACCTTTTTGAGCAAATTTATTGTATCTATCGTCCATTTCCTGAACAGCCCAAGCTAAAGCTCCTGCTGCCTTTTTAGGATCTGTAACAACTGGTATTAGAAGATGTGGTATACCATTATATACTGAAAGCTCTACTACTTTTGGATCTATCATAACAAGTTTTACTTCACTAGGTTTAGCATTATATATAAAACTTGCAATTATTGTATTTATACAAACACTTTTACCAGAACCTGTTGATCCAGCAATTAAAACATGAGGCATCTTTGCAATATCAGCTATAATTGTTTTCCCTGCAACGTCTTTTCCTAATGCTACACTTAGCTTAGAGTCATTATCTTGGAATTCATCGCTTTCTATAACTTCTCTAAAGTGAACTGCTTCTTTTTCTTTGTTTGGAACTTCTATTCCAACTGCTTGCTTTCCAGGAATTGGTGCTTCGATTCTTATTGTTTCTGCTGCTAAATTAAGTGCTATATCATCTGCTAAATTTGCGATTTTGCTAACCCTTACACCTTCTGCTGGTTTTAATTCATATCTAGTTATAGTTGGTCCTACTGATACATCTTCAACTTTAGCAGAAACCCCAAAACTATATAAAGTCTTTTGAAGTTTAGTAGCAGTATCTGTTAAAGCTCTTGTTCCACCTTTCAATCCTTTTTTGCTTCCTTTACTTAATAGAGAATATGGTGGATATTCATAATGTTCATCTTCAACCACCACTGCATGTTCTAATTGTAAAACTTCTTTTGTTTTATCTTCTTTTTTCTCTTCTTCTTGTTTAAATAAATTGTTTTCAATATAATCTGTATTAGGTTCTAATTCTTGCTTTTTATCAGATTTTAAATCTAACTTTTTAATTCCATTTGATTTTTGTTCCATTCCAAGTGGCATTAAATCATCTGCATCATATTTGTATTTTTTTAACCCTCCTTCACCTGCTGTACTATCTAGCAATTTACCATTTAAATTTATTCTTATTTGTTCTTGATTAACTTCTTTTTGTTTTTCCATTTCTTGCATTTTTAGAAGCTTCTTTTCTTCTTTTCTTTTTCTTCTTTGCTCGCTAATATTTTCTGCTTCTAAATATCTATTTTTAACTCTTTCCTCTCTTTTTTCTTGCATATCTTCTACTTTTTCATTTATAACTCTTGATAATTCAATTCCAAATATAAACACAAATAACATTATAGAAATTCCAACACTTAAAATAACAGCCCCAAAATTTCCAAGAAGTGTAACTAGTGGTATTGCAGCAAGAGTTCCTAATGCTCCTCCACCAATATTTTTAGTTCCAAGTTCATATCCATCTTTTATAATTTGAGATAATTCATTATTGGCATTTAAATTTCCACTTGATATTTGATATACACTCATAACTACTGCTATACAAAGTAAAAATAACGCATATTGAAGTAATCTTATAGTTAAGTATTCATTATTTTTACATGCAATCTTTATAGCAATCGCAAAAGCACCTATTGGTAATATATATTTTAATATTCCCATCATACCACCAACAGCTTCACTTAAATATTTTCCTATATAACCAGACTCAGTATATATAAGTACAGCTAAAAGTATACTTAAAACTATAGTTCCAACTACAGCTAAATCTATTTTAGCACTTTTATTTTTTTTTCTATTATTATAACTATTTTTATTACTTTTATTATTCTTTCTTCTCTTTGCCATTTGTATATCCTTTCAAAATAAAAAGTCAGATAAAGAAATCATTTTATCTAATTTATGACTTCTGACTTCTGACTTCAGATTTTTAATTTATTATTCTAATTCTTTTCTACTATTTCGAATCGTCTTTAGTGCATCTTCTAAAGATATTTGCATTAAGTTTAATGCCTCACCCATATTTTTGTGTAAATTAGATAAAGTATCATTAACTACTTGTTCTGTGCCTTCTAATATACTATCAGCATAATCTTTTGTTCCTTTTGAAATTTCTCTAGACATTTCATTTGCAGTCTCAATTATTTCTGTTTTTTGTTCATATGCTTTTCTTGTTATTTCATGTTCATCTATCATAGCTATAATTCTATTTTCAGCTTCTTTAACTATACCATCAGCTTCTTTTTGAGCTTCTACTAAAATTCTTTGCCTTTCTTCTTTTACCCATTTAGCTTGTTTTAACTCATCAGGTAATTTTAATACAATCTCTTTAATTATCTCAAGCATTTCCTCTTTATCTACAATTCCTTTTGAAGTAAAAGGTAAGTTTTTGCTTTCTTCTAAAAGATCCTCCAAAGTTTCTAATAATGTAAATATTTCCATAGTTTAACCCCTTTCTGTTTTGTTTACTATGTTTTTAATCTTCTTTATATTTTAGGAATAAAATAATTGCTCTTCCATATTTTCTTCTATCTGATATTTGAACTGAAAATTGTTTTATGCTATCTAAAACTTTACTTTCCTCATCTGTTTCAATAATTATTTTGGTTTCATCTTTAAGTAACTTATATTTAATCAATAATTTTATTGCTTTTGATACATAATTTGATTTATAAGGTGGATCTAGATATACAATATCAATTTTATTTTCAGCTTGTCCTAATTTTTCTAATATTTCTTCAAAATCAAGATTATATAATAAAGTGTTTTTATCTAGATGTGTCTTTTCTATATTCTTTTTAATTATTTGAAAAGCAAATTTAGAATTGTCACATAAATATACTTTTTTTGCTCCTCTACTTGATGCTTCTAACCCTATTGCTCCACTCCCTGAAAACAAATCTAAAAATACAGAATCATTAATATCTTGATTTATTATATTAAATACAGATTCTTTAACTCTATCTAATGTTGGCCTTGTATCTAAACTATCTAATGTATATAATTTAGTTCCTCTTGCTGTTCCACTTATAATTCTCATATTTTAGCATTCTCCTAATTTATATATTATATTTTATTATTTTTTAAAATAAAGTCAATAGTATTAATAGAAATGTAACATAGTTTTAATAGTTTTGTAATAATATGGATAATTAGTAATATTTTTCTACAAAAAAACATAAAAAGACTATTCATTTTTAGTTAGAATAGTCTTTTGTTTAATCTTTATTAATCTTCTTTTATATCTTTTAATAACTCTAATTGAGATATAAGTAATGATTCCATTTTTGCTTTATATATATCAAATTGTTTTTTAATGTCATCTAATTCTTTTTGTTTTAAAATTATTTGTTGATCTAAATTATCTACTTCTTTTTGGGCATTTGATTTCGCATCATTTATTATTTGGTCAGCTTGTTGTTTTGCAACGTTTTTAACATCTTCTGCTGTTGATTGTGCCATAACTAAGGTACTTTGAAGTGTTTCTTCAATTGATTTATATTGAATTAAACTATTATTTAACTCTTCGACTTTTGCTTTTAGTTCTGTTACTTCTTTATAATTTTTACTATAATCTTCAGATATCTCATCTAAAAAGTCATCAACTTCTTCTACTGAATATCCATTTACCATTTGTTTTGAAAACTTTTTGTTTTCTATATCAAGAGGTGTAATCATAGTTTTTCCTCCTTAAAACTTGTCTTATGATTTATTATTAGTTGTTTTTAAGCCAAGATACAGAAAGTTTATTTTTCATTTCCTCTCTTGCCATTTCATTTGTTATTTCATAGTTTACTGGTGCTACTAAGAATATAGCATTAGAAACTTTTTGAATATGTCCATCTAATGCATGAACAGCACCACTAATAAAATCTATAATTCTTCTTGCAACATCTTTGTTAACATACTCTAAATTAACAATTACAGATTTCTTTTCTTTTAATAAATTACAAATTTCCTCTGATTGTTCAAAAGTCGTTGGTTGTGATATAACCATTTTTATAGATTGTGATTGTGGCATTTGTACCACTTTATTTCTTCTACCAAATAACTTTTTTTCTTCATATTCTTCTTCTGGCTCATCATATTCTTCTTCATACCCATAAACTTCATCATTTTCTTCATCTTCATCAGCTGAATCCATTCCAAATAATCCCCATACTTTATCCATTATTGCTCCTGACATTTAAAAAACCTCCTAAATTTCTTCTTTTACTTTTATTTTATTATGTTATAAGTATCTATCTTTTTTTACATATTGTCAATACTTTTTCTAGTTGTTTTTAAAATTTAATGAAATTGTAATATTTTTGTAATATTTATTTAACTTTTTCTAAATTTGGATTTAATAATATCTCATCATATACTGTAATTTTCTTATATGCATTTATCTGTGAATTGCTATATCCTAATTGTTTTAGTTCGTCTGTTGAATATGTCGTAACTATAGAATACTTATCATTTTGTCTTAGAACTTTCACTAATAATTTACTTAAGTATCCTGCTCTATTTCTTACAACATACATTTTATTATTTTCTTCTGCTATAGCATGATTAGGTACCTTAAGTCCTGAATAGCTCCACCAAATTATATCAAAAGATATCTTTCTATAATTTATTAGTTCTTCTGTAAGTTGATTTAATTTAAAAATAACCAGTTTTTCATTATCATTTTCTTGAGTTATATATACAATTTCTGATTCTAATTCTTTATTATTAGATAATCTTAATTTAACTGTTTTGCCTATTTTTATATCTTCAGTTTGTTTATTTTTAATAATTGTTGCAATATAGCATTCAAAATTGTTTATAATTTTTCCCGCTTCATTACTGGTTGATATTATCTTTCCAGTTTTTAAATTCAAGTTTTCTAAACTTTCTTTTGTTATATTACTAAAATCATTAGGCTTTAATACATCTTCTAATCCATCAATTTTATATGATATTAATCCACTTTCTGGAGCTTTTACATATTCAGATCCAGAATTTAGCTCATTTTCATACTGACTTCTTTGTGTTATTAATTTTTTTAAATATGAACCTGATTTACTTTTTTCTCCTACTATTTGTGCTTTTTTTGAAATCAAATTTAAAATCTCTTTTTTGTATTCTGCAATTTTTTGTACATCAGTAAGTTCATTTAATTTCTCTGTTTTTTCATCAATTTGTTTTTCAATTTGTTTAACGTCTGGTGGATATATATCTGTTTCATTTTGCATTGCCTGTTCTATTTGTTCGTCTAACTTTTGTATTTTTTCTAATAGATTACTTTCATTTTTACTATAATATCTAAAAACCTCTTCTTCTTTTGCTGCTCTTTCTCCTTCAGATACTATCTGTATCATACCATTTTTATAATTGTTTCCTTTTATAACTTGTTCATTTCTTATAATATATCCGCACAGCAGTTTCTTCATCAGATACCATTCCTTCTTCTATAGTAAAAGTATCAGTTGGATCTTTTATAAGCAAATAAATTGTATACAAAATATATACAAATATTATAAATAAAATTGTTGTTATTATAGCTTTATTTTTTAATATTTTACTTTTTACTTTATCACTTTTGCTATTTTCTTTCAATTTACAACCTCCAAAATAACATCTATATTATTTTGCACCTTTTCTAAACCATTAAGCCATATTGTTTCTTTATTTTTTCTAAACCATGTAAGTTGTCTTTTTGCATATCTTCTTGTTTCTTGTTTTATTGTATCTATCATTTCTTCTTTTGAATATTCACCATTTAAATATTTTACAACTTCTTTATATCCAAGTCCTTGCATTGCTGTTGGGAATTTTTTATATTTTTTCTTTAAATTTTTTACTTCTTCAATTAATCCTTTATCAATCATAATATCTACTCTTCTATTAATTCTATCATAAAGAATTTCTCTTTCCATATTTATTGCAAATACCTTATAATCATATTTTATGCCGTTTTTTCTCGATTCTAATTCTTGCTCTGTTTTGGTCTTTCCTGTAGCTTTATATATTTCTAAAATTCTCATTATTCTTTTTTTATCATTAGGACTTATTTTTTCTATAGCTTTTGGATCTATATTTTTTGCTTGTTCATATAAATACTCTAATCCTTTATTTTGAGCAATATCTTCTAATTTCTTTCTATATTGTTCATTAAATTCAATGTCCTTGTATTCTATACCATATATTAGACTATCTAAGTAAAGTCCTGTACCACCTACTACAATAGGGACTTTATTCTTACTTAATATTTCTTCTATTGCATTTTGTGCATCTTTATTAAAATCAGCTACACTATATCTTTCATCTGGTGATACAAAATCCATAAGATAATGTTTTATTCCTTGTTTTTCATCTTCATCAGGTTTTGCGGTTCCAATTGTCATATCTTTATATATTTGCATAGAATCACAAGATACAATTTCACCATTTATTTTTTTAGCAAGTTCTATAGAAAGAGCTGTTTTTCCTGATGCTGTTGGTCCACAAATTACGATTACTTTATCTTTTTGCATTATTTTCTCCTTTATTTCATTTTTTCGTAAATTTCTATAATTCCTAATTGAGTATTTTTTAAATAACTACATTCTATGATTAAAACTATAATAAATACTATAATTATAGCAACCACTCTTTTTATTACTTGATTTTTTTCAATTTCACTATCATTTATTCTACTTATTATTTTTGATATCCAAGGTATTATAAATAAAGCATTTAGTGGTGTGAATACTAATATTAACATCTTGCTTACATCGTTTTTCATTTCAGGTATTTTATAGTTTACTTCGTTTGAAGAAATATTACAAACAATTAATGTTATGAAAAACATTATAGCAAATCCTATTAATATAAATATAATTTTTATTTTTTTATCTATTGTACCTAAATTATGCCATATGCAACCTAGGGAAACTAAAAATAATACAATTGTTATAAGCCATATTATAAATAACATTTTATCTCCTATTTTCTTGCAAATTTTCTTTCTATATCATATTTTGTCATTTTTATTACTGTTGGCCTACCATGAGGACAAGTAAATGGATTTGGAAGTTTTAATAGCTCATCCATTAAGCTTTCTACTTCTTCTTTAGTTAATGCCATATTAGCTTTTACTGCAGCTTTACAAGCAACTGTTGCCATAAATCTTTCCTCTTTTTCTTGTTTTGCAGTTCTTGCTATTGTATTTATTTCATCTAGAGTTTCTAAAAATAATTCTTTTGTATCTAAGTCAATACACATATCAGGAACTCCAGATAATTTTATAGTGTTTTCTCCAAATTCATCTAATGTAAACCCTGCTTTTTTAAACATTTCCATGTTTTCTTTTGCTACATCCATTTCTTTATGTGTTAAAGTTATTATATCTGGGAGAAGAAGTAATTGAGAGTCTTTTTGGCTATCACTATAATAATTCTTTTTTACTTTTTCATATAGTATTCTTTCATGTGCTGCATGCTGATCTAATATATACATTTCTTTATCCATTTCAAGTATTATATATGTTTTAAATACAATACCGATAAATTTATATGTAGGTTTTTTATATTCTTCTATGTTATCAAATACTGTTATAGTATTACTTTCTTTTATGATATCTAAATCATCATCTTTTGTTTCTAGTTTTTGTTGTTTTTCATCATCTAATGGCTTATTTCCAAATGTCTTTTCATACATTTCATCAAAATTATTTGCATCATTTTCTTCTGAACCTCTTAGCATATCAATTTGTGCTTTTAATTTTTTAAACTCTTCATTTTGTGTAATATCTACTTCTGGTTTTTCTATTTTTTCATCTTCTTTTGAATTTTCATCTTTATTATCCTCTATTTGTTGTTTTTCCAATAATTTTGCTTTATTTTCTTCTGCTTCTTTTTGAAGCTTTTCTTGTAACTCTTTTAATTGCTTTAATAGATTTTCTGTAGTTTCTGGCATCTCTGGTTTAGTGTTATTAAACTTTAAATTTGCTTGTCCATTTTTTTCATTTATTTGTTCTAATCGCTCAAATAATCCTGGTTCTTTAGGTTTGTTTTCTTTTTCTTCTTTTATTCCAGGTTTTACTATATCAATTCTCTTTGTTTCTCCAAAGTCCATATTAGTTTCCTTAGGTTTAGATGTATTTGCTACTAATTCTGTTTTTAATAAAGTATCTTTTATTGCATGATATACAGCCTTAAAAACCTTATTATCTTCCTCAAATCTTACTTCTAGCTTAGCAGGATGAACATTTACATCAACTTTGCTAGGATCTAACTCTAAGTTTAATATTGTAAATCCAAATTTTCCTATTGGTAACATTCCTTTAAATGCTTGTTCTACAGATGACGATAATGTCTTATCTTTTATGTATCTTTTATTCACAAAAAATAACTGATTGGATCTATTTGATCTTGCAATTTCAGGTTTTCCTACAACTCCTTTAATATTTATATCTTCATAATTATAGTCAACTTCTAAGATACCTTCTACAATATCTTTTCCGTATATACTATATACTACACTTTTTAAGTCACCATTCCCATTAGTTTGTATTATTGTTTTTCCTGAATTTATTAATTTAAATGATATATCTGGATTAATTAAAGCTATTCTTGTAACTACATCTTCAATATATCCTGATTCTGTGTAATCTTTCTTTAAAAATTTATATCTTACAGGCGTATTAAAAAATAAGTTTTTAACTACTATGCTTGTCCCAGTAGGACATCCAACTTCTCCTTTTTCTAAGATATCTCCACCTTCTACTACAACTCTATATCCAGTAGATTCATCTTCTGTTTTTGATATTAGTTCAACATTTGAAATTGCTGCAATACTGGCTAAAGCCTCACCTCTAAATCCCATTGATGTAACTATATCTAAATCATCTGCACTTCTTATTTTACTAGTTGCATGTCTTTCAAATGCTATTTCTAAATCATCATTTGCAATTCCTTTACCATCGTCTGTTACTTTTATATATGATATTCCTCCATTTTTAATTTCAATTGTAATATTTTTAGCTTCAGCATCTATAGAATTTTCTATCATTTCTTTTATTACAGAAGCTGGTCTTTCTATTACCTCTCCTGCCGCTATTTTATTTATTGTTAATTCATCTAATAAAACTATATTCCCCATACATTCCTCCGATTTTACCATTAGTATATTTTTCTAAATTATATCATTACTATTTTTATTTTGTATACACTTTTGAGTAAATTTGTAACAAAAATTTTGCCCATACATATTATATATCATACAAAGGAACACACAAAAGAGAAAACTTAAATATTATTTTGCAAGGAGGTACTACTTATGGGTTGTTGCTGTAATGATGAAATTCTTTGGTTCATTATTCTTTTCTTACTTCTTTTCTGCGGTGGTTGTGGCAACAGAGGATGTTGCTGTAACAATAACAATTCTTGCTGCTAAATATTTGAAAGGAATAATTCGTTTGAAAGGGGGTTTTATTATGCCTGAAAACAGAGGATGCGGATGCGGTTTCGGTTTTGGTGATGACTGCTGCTGGATAATAATTCTTATAATTTTAATCTGCTGTTGTTGCGGTGGTAACAGAGGATGTTGCTAATAAAATTAAAATTAAAAAGACTGATGGTTTTTTCCATCAGTTTTTCTTTGTTAAAATAATAATTATTCTCCGTAAATTTACTTATAGCTAATTATTTTACCCAAATATTCCTCTTTTTTTAACAGGAGGTTGCTCATTCATAGTTTTAGCAAGTTCTAATAATAAATCTCTTTGTTCTTTAGATAATTTCTTTGGAGTTTGCACTATTACAGTAAATACAAAATTCCCTTGAACACTAGAATTAACAGATTTAAATCCTTTATTTCTAATTGTAAATTTAGTTCCTGTTTGTGTACCTTCTGGTATTTTATATTTTTCTTTACTTCCATCTACCATAGGAATATCTATTTCTGCTCCTAAAGTTGCTTGTGTTATTGTAATTGGTATATCACAAAGAATTGTGCTACCTTTTCTTGTAAAAATACTATTTTTCTTTATTCTTATGGTTATGTATAAATCGCCTTTTGGTCCACCTTTTTCTCCTGGGTCTCCTTCACCTCTAAGTACTATTGTTTGATTATCATCAATACCTGCTGGTATTTTTACTTTAATTCTAGGTTGTTTTCTTATAGTTCCTTTTCCTCTGCAAGTTTCACAAGGTTCTTTTATAACTTCACCTGTTCCGTGGCAATTACTACAAGTTTTAGTTGTTTGCATTTGTCCGAAGTATTGTATTTTGAATTTGTTTTACTTGACCTGTACCATTACAAACAGTACATTTTGTTACAGATGTACCTGGTTTTGCACCTGTTCCATGACAAGTGTCACATTCTTCATTTCTACTTATTACAATTTCTTTTTCTACACCTAAAAAAGATTCTTCAAAAGATATTTCTAAATTAAGATTTAAATCTGCACCTTTTTTTGGCCCTCTTTGTCTTGATGAACTTCTTCCACCAAATCCTCCTCCAAAAAATGATGAAAATATATCTCCAAGATCTCCAAAATCACTAAATCCATCAAATCCTGAAGAAGTATATGAATAATATCCACCTTGACCGAAAGGTCCTTGTCCTGTACCAAACCCTTGTGGTCCATCATGACCAAATTGATCATACATTCTTCTTTTTTGTGGGTCTGATAGATTTTCATATGCTTCATTTACTTCTTTAAATTTAGCCTCAGCCTCTTTTTTATTATCTGGATTTGCATCAGGATGATATTTTTTAGCAAGTTTTCTGTATGCTTTTTTTAATTCCTCATCTGTTGCACTTTTATTAACACCTAATACCTCATAATAATCTCTTTTATCTGCCATTTTCTCCTCCTACTTAAAATGTTTTTGTATTATACTTTTTATTATTGTCTCTTTCATAATTTCTCTTCATATTTATATTATGCTTTTATATATACGCATTAGAAATTTCTTCAGAAGTTATTTCAAGTCTATTTAAAATTTCCATATAATACATCTCTACATCTGATAGCTCTTCTAAGAATCTATTTCTAACATCTTTATTTTCCATAATGGCATTTATTCCTTTTTTCTTGATAATTGAAATACATTCTCCAATTTCCTCAATCATATATAATATATGGCTTTTTGCATATTTAGGTTCTCTATCTCCCCATTTTTCTTTATTTGCTTCATATAATTCAAATTGCATATTTTTCATTTCTTCTATACTAAGATTTTTCTCAGACATATTTATACCTCTAATTAATATAAATGGGAAAAAAGGTTATCCTCTTTTCCCTTTTTTATTATTTATTATCATTATTTTCTTCATCTTCAACTTTATAGTCTGCATCATATACATTTCCATCATTATTTGTATCTCCTGAAGCATCTTGCGCATTTGTATCTGTTCCTTCTGCTCCTGGATTATTTGCTTGTGCAGCTTTATATAATTGTTCTGACATTTCATAAAATACTTTTGTTAATTTTTCTGTTGCTTCTTTTATTGTTTCAGTATTATTTGTTTCTAATGCTTTTTTAGTAGCTTCTATTTCTGTTTCAACTTTAGCTTTTTCTTCACCACTAATTTTGTCTCCTAATTCTCCTAATGTTTTTTCACTATTATATACTAAACTTTCAGCATTATTTTTAACTTCACTTTCTTCTTTTTTCTTTTTATCTTCTTCAGCA